>JACQZH010000074.1:0-8318 GCA_016213925.1 Candidatus Omnitrophota bacterium
TTAATAACCGATATTTTCTCAAAATCTTCGAGGAAAAACGGCATATCCAGGTTAAAGTGCCCAGTTTGCGGATCATTAAGCTTTATTCCGTTTAAAACGATATCCGACTGCTCAAAATTAGCTCCTCTGATCTGTAAATCAGATTGTATATCCATAGGGCCTCGCCTTGACATATTTAGAGAAGAAATTCTATTTAAATTCTCATCAATAAAATCACTGTTTCCATCATCCAAACTTTCGATAGTTTCTATTTTACGCAACGTACTGCTATAATAATTTTCAAATATTGATGGACACACTACTACCGGCTCAAGATAATATTCTCGTTCCTTTTGTTCTTCCGCGCTGCTATCAACTGCCGCATAAGATAAAACTATGCATAATATTAATATGACTTGATTTAATAAATTTTTATTACACATAATTACCTCCCTGTTAATTGTCAACCTTGATTTAATTACCGGTTAACAATTATAACAAAAAAATATTTTATCTGCAACCTATTTTGCGGCCAAAGATACGCCGAGTAATATATTTTTTTTCAATAATTCAACCACTCTTTTCGCGCTGCCCTGATTATCCCGGACAATTTTTTGCGCGCGTTTAGCAAGCTCTTTTCTTTTCTGCGGATCCTTAAGCAGTAGTTTAAGGCTCTCATATAATTCATCTTCATTATTCACGCAAACCGCTGCATCACTATCCAAAAACAGTTTAACTACTTGAGAAAAATTAAACATGTGCCTGCCGAAGATAACCGGCTTTGCAAAGGCAGCCGGTTCAATAGGATTTTGCCCCCCATGAGGAATAAGCGACCCGCCGACAAAAACAATGTCTGCAATACGATAAAACTTATTCAAGACTCCCATAAGGCCTAGAATAAATACAGGCTGCCCCTGATTTAACTGGGGTATTTCAAGATTATTTATCCGGCAGAAAGATAACCCATATTTATCCAGAAGCCGCTCAATGTCGTTTGCCCGGTTTATGTGCCTTGGCGCGATAAGCAGGCGCGCATTAGGCCAGTCCTTCTTTAATTTCTGAAAAACCCTGGCGATAATCTCTTCTTCATTATTATGCGTACTTCCTGCGACAATTAAGCATTCTTCCTGCTTTAATCCCAAACAAGGAATTTTTGAATCATCAGCGCTGTTTATTTGGTCAAATTTTATATTACCGACGATATGCACATTTTTCTTGTCCGCTCCCAGGTAAATAATCTTTTCCGCGTCCTGAACTGTCTGCATACATAGAAGCTTGATCTTTTTTATAACTGATCTCAAAAATATGGCGGCACAGCGGTATCTAGCAAACGCCTTCTCTGATATGCGCCCATTAACGATTACTACCGGAATATTCTGCCTATCTGCTTCAAGAATAAGATTCGGCCACAATTCCGTCTCCATTATTAAAAGCGCCTTAGGTTTTACCAAAAGCAGCGCCTTTCTTATAATCCAACTTAAATCAAACGGCAAATATATTACCTGGTCATCCTGCCCGGCCATAGCAGCAGCTATTTCATTCCCAGTTGGGGTAACGGTAGAAAAAAGAATATTTAAACCAGGAAAGTTTTTCCTGATTTGCTCGACAACTACTGCCAATGCTTTGATTTCCCCGACACTGACCGCATGCAGCCAGATAAACGGGCTTTTAGCCTTTATTTCCTGTATAAACTCATCCGAATATATCCCAAAACGCTGGTTGAGCCCCAAACAGTGTTTTCCTTTAAAAATAAGCGCCGGCAGGTAAAACAATGCCGCTACAAAATAAATGAAATCAAGGATTATAGACATATATGATAAGTTAAAAGTTAAAAAAATTTTCACATATTCGGGATTCTTTTAAAAACATTACTTTTACCCCCATCCCCTACCCCCCTAATCCCTAAATTATGCCCGGGGATGGGTTTTCTCATACACGCTTTTAAGTTTTTCCGTGGACAAATGCGTATATATCTGGGTTGTTGAAAGATTAGCATGGCCAAGCAATTCCTGAACCGAACGCAAATCTGCTCCGCGATTTAAAAGATGCGTGGCAAAAGAGTGGCGCAAACCGTGCGGAGATATATTTTCCCTTATGCTTGCCACCCGGATATATTTTTCAATTATATTGCGGATACTGCGGTCGGTTAACCTGCGGTTGTTTTTATTTAAAAACAATGCCCGAACAGAAGACTGCCCGCTGCTTGAGCGCTTATCAATATAACTCTTTATCACCCGTAAAGCTTTGTCTCCTATCGGAGCAAGGCGCTCTTTTTTCCCTTTTCCGAAAACTCTTATGATTCCTCCGATAAAATCAATATCCTCAATATTTAACCCTACCAGTTCGCTAACCCGTATACCGCTGCTGTATAATGTTTCAAGTACCGCTTTATCGCGCAGGCTCGACAGGTCATTTTCATTCGGAGCATCCAGAAGTTTAGAAACCTCATCCTCATTCAGAAATAAAGGCAGCTTTTTATCCAGTTTAGGCCCGACAAGCCCAATCATCGGACTTGTTTTAATATGCGCCTCCCGGCACAAGAATTTAAAAAAAGACCTTAAACACGCCATTTTACGGGCAATTGTAACTTTCTTTAATCCTTTCTGACGCAGGTCAACAAGAAATTTACGCACATCAAAAACATTAACATCTTTTATCTCTTTTTCTTGGATAAAATCAGCGAATTCTTTAAGGTCGACACTGTAATTAATTACAGTATGAACAGAGGAATCTTTTTCAACTTTCAGGTAGTCCAGGAATTTATCAATATAACGTTCCATATTTTTTTTAAACTTTAAGTGTCCTGAAAATTATTTTCATTATCCGTTTTTTCTTCAGATGCCTCTATTTTACCTTCTTTAGGCAAATCCTTCGAAATAAAACGGCATTTCGGATAATTGCTGCAGCCGTAAAAACGCATTCCCCTTTTAGACCGGCGCGCGATTAACTGCCCGTCACAGCCTTCGCTAGGACAAGAGACTCCGCTTGATATCGACTTTGCGTTCCGGCAATCGGGAAAAGCCGAACAGCTTAAAAATTTGCCTCTCCTGGACCATTTTATGACCATTGGCTTGCCGCAAAGATTGCACATTTCCTGCGTTTCGATTACTTCTTTCTGTAAATTTTTTTGCGCAAAACTTAACTTCTTGCTGAACGGATCGTAAAAATCATGCAGCACTTTTTCCCATTGAAGCTTGCCCTCCTCTACCTTATCCAATTCTTCTTCCATTGCAGCGGTAAAAGACACATTAATAATATTAGGGAAATATTCAACTATAAAATGCTGAGAAGATTCCAACTTCATCAGATCCAAATATTCTCCTTTTACCGCTTCAGGAACCGAATTCTCTTTTTCAGGTTCTTCCTCTTTATAAACCTTCAGGAAACCGTCAAACAAAAGAATGGACCCGCTTGCGCTAAATTCATAATCGCCAGCTGTTATATCTAGACTGTTGATAAGATATTTTGCCGCTTTCATCTGGCTGGCTAAAGTTCTCTTCCAGATAAGCTCATAAAGCTTATGTTGATCTGGATCCAAAAATGCCTGCATTTGTTCCGGAGTCCGCTCTATCGAGGTCGGCCGTATCGCTTCATGAGCTTCCTGCGCGGATTTCTTTGATTTATACACATTGGGCTTTTCCGGAACATGTTCTTTACCGAAAACACTGTTGATATATTTTCTTATCTGCTCAAGCGCGCTATCAGCTATTTTTACGGAATCAGTACGCATATAAGTAATCAACCCGATCGGGCCTTCTTCGCCTATTTCAATCCCTTCGTATAACTGCTGGGCTATAAGCATGGTCTTCCGGGTAGTAAAGCGTAATTTATTAAACGCATCCTGCTGCAATGTGCTTGTAATAAAAGGCGGATACGGGTTACGGTTCTTTTCCCTTTTATTTACCGAAGAAACTATATATTCCAGCTGATTTAGTTCCGCAAGCGTCTTATCTGCCTGTTCTTTGGCAATTATTTCAATCTTCTTTTTCTTATATTTAACGAGCTCCGCGGAAAAAGATTCAAAATCAGCTTTTTTTCTTTTTAAATCCGCTTCTATTTTCCAGTATTCCTGCGGGATAAAGCTCTCTATCTGCCTTTCTCTTTGCACTATAAGCCTCAATGCTACTGACTGCACACGGCCCGCGCTAAGGCCTTTAGCGACTTTTTTCCAAAGCAAGGGGCTCAAAAAATATCCCACGATCCTGTCAAGAACCCTGCGCGCCTGTTGGGCATTGACTTTATTATAATCCAATTCCACGGTATTTAAAAACGCCTCTTT
Source organism: Candidatus Omnitrophota bacterium (assembly GCA_016213925.1). GTDB lineage: Bacteria > Omnitrophota > Gorgyraeia > B26-G9 > B26-G9 > JACQZH01. The sequence continues at coordinate 4,259 of JACQZH010000074.1, forward strand.
TATCGCCCCGGGAGTAATTTCATGGAAAACCACTCTTAAAAATTTCCGGCTTTTTTTCTTGTCCTGCAGATGTTCTTGCAAATGCCAGCTTATAGCTTCTCCTTCGCGGTCTTGATCCGTAGCCAGGTAAATTAATTCTATATTCTTTGATTCTTTCTTTAACTGGCTAAGTGTTTTTTTCTTTCCCGGAATAACAACATAAGTAGGGACAAAACCTTGTTCAATATCAACGCCGATCTTGCTCCTGGGCAAATCAATAATATGGCCCATCGAAGAAAAAACCGCGTAATCTTTCCCAAGTATCTTACTAATTGTTCTGGCTTTTGTAGGCGATTCAACAATAACTAGCTTCTTCACTGAATTTTATCCTTGTTTATAGACAGTTATAATAGCTTATTAAAAAAATCTAGTCAACTGTTTTTGGATTTTTTTATTACCGCAGCTTTAAAAAAATCTTAGAAAAAGAACGGACGCTATGATAAAATAGCGTCCGTTAAAATACTCTTATACTTTATATACGCATCAATAAAACAATTGAGCGCCTACAACAAATGTGCCCACACTGTCTTCTTGTGATGTACCAATTTTTGCATCGGAATTAAACTGTTCATAACCAGCCTTGATATTCGCGTTGTGGCCCTTGATATAATAAGTCACACCAAGCCTGTAAGCGTCATAGCTTCCTTTTCCGCTTTCCGCATCACTTTCCCACTGTTCAAACCCAAGCCATGGCTGCCAGGTTGTTCCAAAAAGATATCCCGTTTGAAGATACATGCCGCTTCCGCTTGCTTGTTTTGCTGAATTAGTACTTAGAGCTGTTAAAGTGCCTGTTGACGCGCTCTTTGACTGTAGAGCGCCAGCGTCGCCAAGGTCAAGAGTCTGGTAACCAAGTTCAGCGGTAAAAGTGTCGGTTTCTCCTACAAATAATTCCGTGAAAAGATCACAGCTTAACATACTGTAATCAACACTCTTTCCGGTTACGCTATCGATTGCAATCGCGGACTGCGTATCATAACCAAGGCCAATACTTATGGTTTCTTTTTCTCCTAAGTAGGTCGAGGCATTCCAGAAACCCGGTTCAGGATCCCAGATATTAAATTGTACCCTGCCGGCAATACGAAAGTTATCCTTACCGGCAACTTGAATACCATCAAATATACCAAAATAATATTTTAAGTGAAAATCTTCGGCTAGTTCGCCAGAGCCTGTGAAGAGCCCGCCTGCATCACAAGAAGCTACCGGAGGGTCTATTCCTATGACAGAATCCGAATAATTTGAACCATAAAACCCATATTTTGCAGTTGTTCCCCAGGTTAAGCTTTTTGCAGCCAGGCCAGGCCGGTCAATACACATTAATTTTCCGGTACTTGTAAGATTTTGCCTTGATCCGGGCGCATACACTTCTCCAGCCATTACAGTAAGCCACTTATTGAATTTTAAATCAATATAGGCTTCTAGCATGCGGATATCAAAACCGCTGCCCCCTGTAGTACTCCCGATTTCGGTTGAATAAAAGAGCCCAGCCATTTCATTAACCTTGCCTCTTAACGTAATCCTTGCGCGCCTAAGGCCAAAGTTATTCTGGGAATCAAATTTGCCGTCGCCATCCAAATCCGCCTGAGTGCTTTGTAATTGGGCATTGACCATGAACCCCAGATCAATAGAAGCTTCGTCGTTTATTTGGATTTTCGCGCCGGCATATGCGGTAGTTCCGGTCAACATTAAGCTGACAGCTAGAACTAATATGAATAGAGAAATTTTTCTTTGCATTTTACCCACTCCTTTAGGTTTTAATCAAAATTAATCGGTTCCGTCCTTAATAACTATATGGTTTTACCCACCTCCTTTCACTAGGCTCATAAAAACCACTAAGAAATATTCGCAGATTAGCTTTAAAATTAATGTATATCTTTATTTATTTTAAAATTTTTATTGGCGTTTGTCAAATGTTTTCTTATTTTTTTTCTCCGGCCAAAAAATCTAGGTTTTCATATTTCTACAAAATTAACCGTAACATTCGCCCCCGGAAAAAGTTGAGTAGTAAAACCCGCTGTCTTTCCGTTTACAGTAATTTTTAAAAGCTTACCTCTCTGCTCTTCAGGGTTGAATGAAAAATTTTCTAGAACCTGGGAAACCGTGGGTGAAAGGTTTGATCCGCGCTGTGTGACTATCTCTGCGCGGTCTATCAGAAATTCATCAGGATTAACTAACTGGCCGTTCATAAAGATCTTTCCCGGGGCTCCTTTAATAACTTTCGCCTCCCCATTAAGCATAACTGTAATATCTTTCGTCGGTGTCGGTAAATCAACGACGTCGCGAATCCTGATAAATGCCGTCCGGTCAGAATCAAACTCGATAACATCATTATCATAAACCAGGCTGTTTAAATTAGCTTCTTTCCCATTAATTGACAATAAGAAATTCTTTTGTGATAATATCTTCGGTTCTTTATTAACCCGGATAACAATTTCTCTTTCCTGCAATTGACGCATATCAATATTCATGACCGACAAAAGATCCTTAACCCCGATATAATGACTATACTCAAACTTCGCACGGTCAGTCAGTTTCTCTTGAAGGTTAATAGCAGCTCCGTTCATAAAAATCGGCGGTTTTATTTTCAACTGCTGTCCGTTAAAGCTGGCCTGTATTTCTATTCCCTCGATTACATCGCCGACCAGGGCATTTGCATCTTCTCCGTCTTTAGCAGATTCGAAAGTTATCTTATCGTTATTTTTTACTTTAGCCGTGAATTCAACTTCCTGGCCGTTCAATTTTACACGCGCCGGAACTCCCATCTTTCCTTTAATAATTTTAAGTTCCCCATTAACTTCAACACATAATGCCTGCCCGATCTTCCCATATAATTTCATCTTATCTATGCCCGCAGCCACAAGCGCGCTTAAAACATCCATGCTTTGCTGCATATCAAGGACATGCACATGCTTTCCATTAACAAAAAGTTCGACAAATTTTAAGCCCGATGAATAAGCAGTCACAACACAAATTCCTAAAGGAGTAACCATTTCCGGCCCTTTGAGTTTTCCGCTTTTATCCTCAATTCCGCTAACCATATCAGGAAGGCGTATGCCGATTTTATTTTCTTCAATCGGGAAAGAACGCGCCAATTCCGCGTTAATCAGCGGCGTAAGGCTCCCTCCGCCGACAAGAATTACCGCATTAGGAATATTTTGATTAAGTTCCTGGATACATGAACAGATTGCTTTAGCCAGCGAGTTCACCCGCGGTTTAATCAGCTCGATAATCTTTTCTGTTTCCAACTGATATGTTTTTCCAAGGATATCGTTAAAAGTAACGGTTTTTTGCGTAAGCAATTTCCTTTTAATTGATTCCGCTGTCGTAAAATCAAGAATAAATTTTTCACAAATAATTTCAGTTATCTCATCGCCGGCTTCAGGAACCATGCCATAAGCAAAGACTGCCCCGTCTTTCGTCAAAGCGACATCAGAAGTCCCGGCGCCGATATCAACTAACGCGAGATTTAAACGCCGCACATCCGCAGGTATAATCACATTAATCGCCGCGATAGGTTCCAATGTCAGGCTTATTGCCTCAAGCTCTGCTCTGCGTAAAACACTCATCATGCTGTCTAAAACAACACGCGGAAGAAATGTAGCGATAACATCAACAGACATCTTCCTGCCAAAATGTCCAAGTAAATCCCCAATCTTTTCTCCGTCAAGGTGGTAATTAATAACACTATACCCCACACAATAATAATCCCCGCGGCCGAAGTCATTATTCAAATCATGGAGAATGCCGCTTAATGCCTGCAGCTCAAGGTTACGCACATCATTATAAGTTATTTCTTCATTAAACGGAAGGTCACGTTCTGTTTTTGCGCGGACTGTTTTTAATGCCCGGCCGGCAACTGCCACGCCGGCTTGGCGCAAAGTTATATTTAGCCTTTGCTCAAGGTTATTTTTTATCTGTTTAACAATTTTTGCTACTTCATTGATATTATGGATCTGCCCATCGAGCATTGTACGGGATTTATGCTCAAGCATTTCCAAATCAACGATTTCTATTTTATTTTCAA
>JACQZH010000074.1:8330-31090 GCA_016213925.1 Candidatus Omnitrophota bacterium
TTAAATTGTCAGGATTTTCCATGTCATTATGCTCCACATGCGTATTTTTTAACCCATGCCCAAAGATGCAAGTATTAAATCCAGGGTGCGCGGTTTCGGTATAAACAACTGTGATGTTTCCAGTTTCGTACTTGCAATCGAAAGATCAACATTTATCAAAATAACGTCATCCGCAACAAGCCCGATTTCCGCGAGTATAAAATCAAGCATCGCTCCCATCATATCAAAGGTCATTGCCGGAACGCTAGCCACTGAATTTATTGCGACTATCTGGCTTAACGCGCTTAAGTAAGAGCCGCAGAGAATGGATCCTGCTTCCTTAAGCGCGGAGCAGGAAAGCTCATCCTGCATATCAACGTCATCTTTATTAAGCATTTTCTTCGTAAGAAACCTTGCGCTTTCCGCGGAAAACAAGCTAAGCATTGTGCCTTCCATTGTACGCATGACCTCCAGATAAACCACATACACCTGCTTTTCCGGGCCTCCCATCAAATAAGCCACTTCATCAAGCGGCGTAACTTTTACCGAAGGAACACTTATATTAATTGTTTCAAAAATCAATTGAGAAAGAGCCGTAGCAGCATTCCCGGCTCCAATGTTGCCCATTTCCCGCAGAGCATCTATCTGAACGTCATTTAATTCGATCATAGAAATTCCTCCTTAACCCATCTTATATTATATCAATAATTTTTAAAGAATAAAAATCTTTTGAAAAAATATTAATTCGACCCTATCAGCGTGCCGATATCCAAAATCAACGCTACATGCCCGTCGCCTAATATCGTAGCGCCGGCAAATCCCTTGATCGCTTTTAAAAGAATCCCGAAAGATTTAACCACAACTTCCTGCTGGCCTAAAACCTCGTCGACAACCAAGCCGGCTTTTTTACCTCCGCTTTCAACTACCACTATAGTTATATCTTTCTCCTTCGTTGCGGTAGTTTTGCTTTTAGATAAATACTGGTTCCCTAACGCTTTCTGCAGCCTAATCAGCGGGAATATCTCGTTGCGCAAATTAATAACCTCGCACTTTTCTATGTGATGTATTTTTTCAATTGGAACTTTAACTGTCTCGGCTATATTCGCAATCGGAGTAGCGTAAGTCTCGTTACAAACATTTACGAGCATTGCCCTGATAATCGCCACTGTAAGCGGCAGCTTTAAGCTAAACCGGCTGCCTTTACCGACTTCCGATTCAAAAGATAATGTGCCGCCTAAAGATTCTATTTTCATCTTAACTACATCCATGCCCACTCCCCTGCCTGACGTATCTGTAACCGTCTCCGCGGAACTAAATCCGGGCAGAAGAATAATATTTAACACTTCTTTTTCACTAAGCTTAAGCACTTCTTCTTCTGTAATAAATCCTTTTTCAACCGCTTTTTTTCTTACCATTTCCGTAGAAATCCCTTTGCCGTCATCGCTTACTTCAATCAATACATGCGTGCGTTCCCTATATGCGCTTAATTTTATAGTTCCAATAACGCTTTTCTTTTTTTCTTTGCGCTCCTGCGGCAATTCTATGCCGTGATCAACACTGTTGCGCAAAAGATGCACAAGCGGGTCTGCAATCTCATCAAGCACCGTACGGTCAAGTTCTATCTCTCCTCCGGAAACTTCAAGATTTATCTGCTTATGCTTATCCCGAGCCAAATCCCTGACCATGCGCGGAAAACGGTCAAAAACATGCGACATAGGAATAAGGCGCGCATGCATAACTTCATCTTGCAGATCAGTTGTCAACCTGTCAATATTTGTCAACACTTCATGCAAAGGCTGGATCTGAAAAGTCTGGGCAATCTGCATTAACCGGATCTTTGCTATTACAAGCTCTCCGACAAAATTCATCAGTTTATCAAGCCGCTGCGTGCTTACCCTGATACTTTGTATTTTTTTCAGGCCGAACTGCTGCATTAAATCAGCCGGGCCTTCTTCTTTTTTGCCAGGCACTGCTGCGGGGCTGACAGGCCTCTTTGAAGCAGGTTTAGCATAATCTTCATCAGGCAGCTCATTAACATCATTCACGATTTTAACATTCACGCCGCTGACTTCAATTATGCCCTTTAAAGCTTTTTCAATTTTCTCGGCGGCCATTTTACTCAGCAAAAGAATAGAAAAATTTAACCCAAACCTGTTTTTCTCCAGATCTTCTACCCCTGGATTTGTTTTTACAACTTCTCCTACAGCATCCAATGAGTTAAAAATCATAAACGCGCGCGCTGATTTCAGCTGGCAATCCGCTGCAAGGCTGATATCAATCTTATATACAAGGATTTCCTCTTCTTTTATTATTTTAGCAAGGTTGGCCTTTTCTATTTCATTTAAACTTAATTCTTTTACTGTCTCAACAACCGCGCTATCTGACGGAGAAATAACAGGGATCGCGCTTTCAAGCTTTGACACTACAGAGTCGATATCCAGGTTTAAATCTTTTTCTGTTTTAATTTCCTCCAATAACATCTGAAGCGTATCAAGGCAGTAAAATAAACTATCGACTATTTCTGAACTAACCGGTATCTTCTGTGAACGGAAGATATCCAGCACATCTTCCATCTTGTGAGTTAATTTGGTAAAAGAAACAAATCCCATTGTTGCTGACATGCCCTTTAAAGTGTGCGCGCTGCGGAAAATTTCATTTAGGATATTATTATTATGCGGATCCTTCTCAAGGCCAAGCAAAGCCTGATTGATCAGTTGTAAATGCTCTTCAGATTCCGAAACAAACAAATCCTTGTATTGTTCAACGCCCATAGAGAAAACTCCTTATTCTCTAATATATTTCATTATTTCAATACCCATATGAAAAAGAGGAACAACTTTATCTACTACATTAGCTTCTATTGCCGCCCTCGGCATACCATAAACAACGCAGGTAGATTCATCTTCTGCCAAGGTCACCCCTCCTGCTTTCTTAATATTTTTAAGCCCTTCAGCTCCGTCAGACCCCATGCCGGTAAGCAAAACCCCAATAACTCGGTTGCCGAAAAATTCAACTGCCGAATTCATAGTTACGGTGATGGAAGGGCGCACGCAGCTTACTTTAGGCCCTTGATGAAGGCAAATAATCGCTTCATCTTTATTACGGCCGACTACCATATGATAATTTCCCGGAGCAAGATAACCGCATCCCGGCTTTATTACATCGCCATGCTCCGCTTCTTTTATCTCAATCTTTGTACTCCAGTTTAAGCGCTCTGCCATTGATTTAGTAAAATCCGGCGGCATATGCTGCACAAGCAAAAAAGAAGCAGACACATCAGCTGAAAAATAAGGCAGTACCTCTTTTATCGCTCTTGGCCCGCCGGTTGAAGCCCCGATAACAACCAGATGTTTTAAGCTGGCAGCTACTTTTTCAGATTCAGCTGGCCTGCGCATCATCAAGCGGTTCATAACATCCTGTGCCTGTTTGACATTAACCTTACTGGCCCGCTTTACCTTATTAAGAATGTCCTTTTCCAGGACATCAATATTATAAGATATTTCTCCTTCAGGTTTTGATACAATATCTACAGCTCCTAATTCCACCGCTTTTAAAGCATTTGTGCTCCCAGGCGCGGCATACGCGCTGATAATAATAACCGGCGTAGGAATTTCGCTCATGATATACTGTAAAGCGGTCAGTCCGTCAATATCAGGCATGTCAATATCGAGGGTAATAACATCTGGTTTAAGCTGAACAACTTTTTTAATCGCTTCCGAACCAGTTTTAGCATAATCTATAACTTCAATTTCTTTATCGGTATTAAGAATATCGCTGATTCTCCTGCGCATAAAAGCAGAATTGTCAACAACCAGCACCCGAATCATAATGAACTCTCTCCGTGAGCAACTGTCCTTATCTTTACATTTCCGGTTTCTAAATAAAAAAATACCGAGCGCCCATAAGTACCGCCCACATCTTCCGACAATAAAGGAACCTGCAGTTGCTTTAATGTTTCCCTGGATGTTTCAATATTACGTTCACCGATATTGAAAACTTTATTAGTTTTAGCAAAACCAAACATATGCGCCCCGCCTGTAATTTTTGCTCTTATGCGCTTGTGGTCAGCTCCTGCCTCTATCATTTTATTAAGCAAATCCGGTATCGCGGTATTAGCAAATTTAGCTCTATTTGATTTATTCCTTACTGATTCTATATCAGGCAGCATAATATGGGCCAATCCGCCGATCTTTGTCAGCGAATCATATAATGCAATCCCCACACACGAGCCAATTCCCAAGGAAGAAAGCACTGCTGGTGATTGGGCCACTTGCATATCAGCCATACCGACATGAATTTCTTTTTTATAGTCCACGTTATGCTCCAATTGCTTTCAAAATTGCCTCAAAACTTCCGGCATTCGGCAATAAAAAGAAATGCCCCTTAACCTTTTTCTGCGCTTCAACAAACTCCGAATCAATCACCAGGGCATATTCCATAACTGCCGAAAGTTCAATTAAAATATAATCGATTATTGCACCCGCCATATCAATAATAATAGTAGGCGTAGAAGGCACAAGGCCAAAATTAGTAAAACTGGAAAGAGTTGTAAGATAAGCCGCAGATAAAATAGTTCCCGCTTCTTTTATTGCGGATTGATCCATTTCAGTAAAAACTCCGTTAATCGAAGCTTTACCCGTAAGAATACCCGCAAGGATACGGGCATCTTCTTGAGGAAATACAAGCAGGTTTACTCCAGGAGCATCTCCTAAAATCTGAAGCACTACCGCTACTACCAGCTTATCCGCCCCTCCTACTACTTCCGGTACTTTTTCCACAGGGATAAAGTGGATCCGCGGCAGATTCATTTCTATTTTTTTGTTCAATAATTGAGAAAGTGAAGTAGCAGCATTTCCAGCGCAAATATTCGCTATTTCTTGCAAAATATCTTTTTGAACATCATTAATATTAATGGGTCCAGCTCCCAAGGTTACATACCCCTTCTATTAAAACGATATACCCGGCAATAACAAAAAACCGCCTTTGCTAAAAATATTAGCTCTCTAAAACTCGTTTTGCCGCTTCAATTACGCGTGAAGGCTGAAAAGGTTTTGTAACAAAATCTTTCGCTCCGGCCTGAATTGCTTCAACTACAAGCGCATGCTGTCCCATCGCGCTTACCATGAGAATCTTAGCCCTTGAATCCTTTTCCATTATTTGTTTTACCGCGCCAATACCATCTATGTCGCCGACTCTCGGCATAACGATATCCATAGTTACCAGGTCAGGCTTAAATTCCGTATATTTATCAACCGCTTCTTTTCCGTTCTCGGCTTCTCCAATAACTTCATAACCTTCTTTTTTCAGGATATCGCCGATCATCTTGCGCATAAAAACCGCATCATCAACAACCAGAACTTTAGCTCCCATATTCGCGTTCCTCCTTTTTTATTTACTTTTTTCGTCTTTAGAAATTCCATCCTTTACTGAATCCACATGCCTGCTCATATGTTGTATCTCATCTGAACTTAACACTTCATTAAGATCCAGCAGGATTAATAATCTGTCGTAGCTCTTGCCCACTCCCCGTAAATATTGCGCGTGAACCTGACTGTCAATCAAAGGAGGAGTCTCTTCTATTTCATCAGTAGAGAGCCGCAAAACCTCGGAAACAGAATCAACGATCATTCCCACTGTATTGTCCCCCACTTCTACGACCATAATACGCGTTGCTTCAGTTCTTCCGGTAGAAGGAAGGTCTAGCCTCTTAGCTAAATCAATAACTGTTATTATCTGTCCGCGAAGATTAACTACTCCTTCAATAAACACCGGAGCTTTCGGCATGCGTGTAATAGAAACAAGCTTAACTATTTCACGAACCTGGTTTATCTCAACACCAAATTCCTCATCACCGATTTTAAATATTACCAGCTGTATTTCTTCTTTACCCTTGCGTTCATCTGACATTCATTCCCCTCCTTTTCTAAGAAAGATTATGCTGTAAATAAGTTTTACGGCCATTAATCATTATATCGCAAAACGCAGCTAATCTCACTATCTTTCATAAAGATATTAAATTTTATCCCCTTATGAAAACACTTTTTGCAAATAATCTTTTTGATATATATTAAATCAAAAATCCCCAAATAAGCGAACAAAAATCTCCCTTGGAGCATTTTGCTGAACAAACTGTAATATCTTAAGTTACAATTTATTTTATAATACTCAAAAAACAGCCTAGTGTCAAGTATAAAATCCTACAATGTTTACATTTTTTTTCGTGAACAGACGCGCATAAATTTAAAATACAGATAAATGCAGATTCAGAAATGGTAAGTTACGCAAAAAAAAACCCCGCCGATTTTCTCGGCGGGGTTTTTATTCGCTAACTTAGAACTGTACTCCTAACTCTGCCATTGCCTGGAAAGCTGTTTCATCATATGAGGTTCTATAATAATCTCCTGGGAATAGCCACGCAAGAGAAAGACCCATGCTTACATCTTCTGTATACTGATATTTCGCATACAAATCAAGCTCTGTTCCCGCATCTTTCTTTGTTGAGTTATTTGTTGTCTGTGCAGCAAGTTTCTTTGCCTGGTTATACCACCACCACTCAAGCCCTACAGTAAGCCTGTCCATAGGAACTAAGCTGCCTGTTAAAGCAATTGAATTGGTGTTGGTGTTCGGATCAAAAATGATACCGTTGGTCTGGTTTTCAAACATCGCCAGCCAGCCTTTGTAATCGCCTGTACCATCCTGATCATCGCCAGAACGATAAACATATTTTACTCCTACTTTCGGAGAATATTCATTCTCAATAGCATAATCTAAACCAAGATCCAAGGAATATGCTTTGAGGTCCCTGTCTGTACCAGTTAATACGCTCTGCGCATCGCCAAACTGATAACCAATACCTACTTTGGCTGCTAAATCTTCTACTGGATTTAATGTTACAGTAGCTGCCAATGCGTATACATCTGAAGCATCTGTACTCGCGTTTAAGCCTAAAGTTCCGGTTCCTGGACCAGTTGTAGTTGTCGGCGCACTGTAATGTGCTGCTACTAAATATGCATCTAATACAGTGTTCATGTCATCTCCGAGCTTATAGATAGCATCCAGCAAATAGCCATCTACATCGTCAGATGTAGCTTGTGAACGGTCACTCAACTTTAACACGCCAAGAATAAGTGTCAAAGGATCATAATCCAAAATACCATGGATCGTGTCAAACTCTACTGTTTTAGAATAATCAGAACCAAGCAGAGTTTCGTTAGTAACTCCATCACCGATAATCAAACCGTCAGCTAACTGAATCGGCATTCTGCCGGCTTTCAATGTCAACGGAGAATAGAGCAATTCTTTCAAAGCTACATAAGCGGAATATACAGAAACAGTCATGCTGTCCGCAGCATCCTGCCAATCTCTTTCATTGCCGATCTTTAAATTTGCAGCCACGTTATCAGTTAAATCAGCATCAACCGATAAGGTTGCGATTGTGTTATACCAGTCTCTTGAATCTGCTTCCTGAAATGGAGTACCGCTAATAGTACGGCCTGCGCCGGAACCTGTTGTAGCATAGTTATCACGCATAACCCCTCTAATAGTAATGTCTCCGCTAAGTTTTACATTTTGCACTTCAGCTAAAGCAGGCATTACGAATAATGCCACTAAGCTTAAGGCTAAAACAACAGTTAAAATTCTCTTCATATTATTCTCTCCTCCTTAAGGTTTATTTTCCTGATTTATTTTTCAAACTAGGCCTATAGTTATGCGATTTCCTATAGTTGCCCAGATATTTTATATTATATCCATTATCACCATACCGTTATAACTTCGGGCGATTTTTATCCCCACCTCCTCCTTGCCAAATTAAAGTTATTTATGATGATTATAGCCCTTATAAAACACTGCTTATTTTCCCCTTGAATAAATATAGCAGTCCTTGCGTGCTAAATTAACATATCGGTATTTGTTTGTCAATATTTTTTTTTATAGCCCAGCCTCTTTAGAAACTCTTCATCCTTGCGCCATTTAGGGTAAACCTTTACCCATAATTCCAAATATACTTCTTTCCCTAAAAACTTTTCAATCTGCTGCCTGGCCAAGCTGCCGGTTTTTTTAAGCATCCGGCCATTCCTGCCGATTAATATCATCTTCTGGCTTGGGCGCTCAAGAAATATCGTAGCTTGAATAAAAATTTTCCTGTTAGCCCTTTCTTTGAACTCGTTGATTTCAACGGCAATAGAATGGGGAATTTCCTGCTGGTATAAATTCAATGCCTCTTCCCTGATAAGTTCCGCAACTATATATCGTTCATTTTTATCGCTAAGCTGATCGCACGGATAATATTGCGGCCCGATTGGAAGCATTTGCTTTATTTTATCAAAAACAAAATCAAGATTTTCTCCTGTTTTTGCCGATACGGGTATGTATTCGTTGACATTTAACTCCTTGCGGCATAGATCAAGAAGCGGAAAAAGTTTTTCTTTGGAAACCATATCGATTTTATTTATCAACAAAGCCGCCCAGGAATATTTAATTTTCTCCGCGTATCTTTCCTTCACTAATTCAAATACTTGTTTATCCTGCGCGGTTATGCCGTCAAAAGCGTCAACTATTACAATAAGTTCATCCGCGTCTTTTTGCGCGGCAATCGCGCTCTTAAGCATATATTCGCCAAGTTTTGATTTAGGGCAGTGGACTCCGGGAGTATCGACAAAAATAATTTGATGATTATCATCAGTGAATATCCCGGCCATCGCGTCACGCGTTGTCTGGGGCTTTTCAGAGACAATCGAAAGTTTTTCTTTTAAAAAATAATTCAGCAGTGTTGATTTTCCGACATTAGGCTTTCCGAATAATGCCACATAGCCGGATTTAAATTCTTGTTTTTTATCCATCAGCTTATTTTTTTTTACACGGTTACTAAAATGCTTTACATTATCTCAAATTTTGGGATTATTACCGATTTTTACTATACCCTACCCCCCACACCCTATACCCTGCAATTTAATCTTTCTTTATTTTTTTCAAAAATTCTTCGCATGACAAACAATTAAGCACATCTTTTTTCTCAAGCCAAGCCCTGCGCCCTACCATTACTCCTAAGCGCATAAACTCAAACTGTTCCGCGCTATGCGCGTCCGTACCTAAAGATATCCGTACTCCTTCCTGTTTTGCCCGGCGCGCATGGATATCATCTAAGTCAAGCCTTTTCGGATAACAGTTTATTTCCAGCGCAGTATTGGTATCTTTTGCCGTTTTTACAACTTCTTCAAAATCAAACTCATATCTGGGTCGTTCATTTATCAGCCTGCCGGTGGGATGTACTATAATATTAACATAGCGGTTTTCCATTGCCTTGACAAGCCTTTTTGTCATCTCGCGGCTGCTTTGTTTAAAACCGCTGTGGACAGCAGCTAACACAACATCCAAATCCTTTAAAACATCCTCGCTAAAATCCAATGTCCCGTCTGATTTAATATCCACTTCAGCCGCGGATAGTATCCTGAATTTCTTGAACTTTTTATTCAGAGTTTTGATTTCATCTATTTGTTTATACAAGCGCTGCGGATTAAGCCCGCGGGCAATACCCAATCCTTGAGAATGGTCGCTGATAACCATATATTCATATCCTTTTTTAAACGCGGTTTCCGCCATAACCGAGATCGAAGCATTGCCGTCAGACCATTCAGAATGGACATGAAGATCCGCTTTGATATCCGAAAGAGTAATCAATTTCGGCAGTTTTTTTATTTTTGCCGCTTCAACTTCCCCTCTATCCTCGCGAAGTTCAGGCGGAATAAAGCTTAAGCCTAACGCCGCGTAAATATCCTCTTCTTTTTCCGCCGCGGCTATTTTATCTGTTTTTAAATCAAAAACTCCGTATTCGTTAATCTTTAAATTGTTTTTCTTAGCTAATTCACGAATCCGGATATTATGTTCTTTTGAACCGGTAAAATAAACCAGAGCCGCGCCAAAACTTTTCGGATCAACTACGCGTAAATCAACCTGGATGCCGTCTTTGGTACGTATCGATGATTTTGCCGGGCCCTTGGCAATTACATCCTTAACTAAATCAAGGCCGGTAAACAATTCCATCGCCTTTTCCGCAGATAAAGAAGCCGCGAGGATATCTATGTCCCGCACGGTTTCCTTGCCTCTGCGTAAACTTCCGGCAATGCAGGCCTGTTTGATTTCCTTTAATTTTTTCAAGCTGGAAATTATATTTTCCGCCGTATTTTGAGCGTAACTAAACAATATCTTTTCAGGTTTCTGTTTTATTAATAAAATTCCTTTTAGGATATTTTCCTGTGTTTTTTCTTTCAACCCCGGCAACCCGGCGATAAGGCCGCTTCGCGCCGCTTTTTCCAGGCTGTCAATAGAATCAATGCGTAGTTTTTCATAAAGAAGCTTTGTTGTTTTCGGCCCAATACCGGGAATATCCATAATATCCAAAAGCCCGCAAGGAATAGATTTTTTGAGCTCCTCAAAATATTCCAGCTTACCGCTTTTTAGCATTTCAATTATTTTAGCGGATAAATCAGCCCCTACGCCCGGGATATCTTGAAGCCCTGCCTGATTGAAATCATTCAAGTCCTGCGTTAAATTTTCGATATGCCCTGCCGCGTTACGATAAGCGCGGATTCGGAAAAAATTTTCATCCTTTATTTCAAGGATATCCGCGATTACCCTGAACACCCGAGCTATTTCCTTATTATTCATTTTTACTTTTTTTTGTTTCGCATTTCAACTATCAAATTTTGCGCAAAATCCTGCGCCAGCAATATCCGGCTTGAATAAGAATATTTGCGCATTAACATTAATTCCACAACTCTGAACGAACCGGGATTTTCCAAGGCCGACTGCATCTGCCTGACCAGCAAAGAAACAAAAGCATCAGGAGTTTTAGTAAGTTTTAGCACAAATATATCCGTTTCTTTTTCCATTTCAAGTTTAATCAAATTTAAAATAAATATTATAACTGTAAAAACAACCGCGCATAATCCGGCCAAAACCGGAAGCGTGTCTATATTATAGAAGAATTCAAAACAAAAAAAAGAACATACCGGAGCAAAAATAAGGTTGATAATAAAAAAACCTGTCATAATTATCAGCGTATTCAGCACAAGGATTTTACGGATATGATGAAAATGACGCCCTGCTATTTCCCGCGCCAGTATAATTCCTATTTCCTCATGAGCGTATTCAAGCAGTTGTTCCGCGACAACCACGCGGCGCACATTGCCTATCCCCATCAAAGCAATATCAGGCTGCCCGATAACACCCGGTATCATATCCACGTTAAATACTTTAATATTGGCTTTCGCAGACAATTCGATAATCCTGGTTTTTAATCCGTAATCTGCTAAAGGATTACACCGGACAAATAAAGGTAAAAGATATTTTGAAAAATTAGCGGAATAAAAAGAAACCGCTATCACCGCCAAGAGCCCGCTTGCTATCCACCACCATCCCACATCAATTTCCAAAAAAGTATAGAGCACCTGAACAACCAGAAGCAGAATAAAATACCGCTTTGATTCTTTCCTTACTAATGCCCTAAACCATTCTTTTATATCTTTAAGATTATTACGCCACTTGTTTTCGAGAAAAAAATCCTCGTAATATTTTAAGCCTAAAACCGAAAAAAAATAAGCTGCGTAAAATAAGAAAAAATATATAGTGATAATAATAAACAGATTACTGGTAATAACTTCCGCTAAGCCGCGAAAAGAACGCGAAAAACTAAACGCCATAACAAACAAGAATAGGAAAGTAATTGCGATATGGATTAAAAAAACCAGGTTTTTACGCAAAGTATAATCTTTTTGTTTAATTTTTTCAGCCATTACCATGCAGGTCTTTCTTTAGCACATCATTACGGATTTGATTGAATATACTTATATATTCTCTCGTGCAGTAATCCGGATATGTCCAATCCCATTTTTGAAATGTTTTATCCCGAAAACGCAGTGTAACCTCGGCAAAGATACCTTTATCCAGATAAAGGCGGTGTTGATGGTCTTTAGTTGTGGCTAATACAAGTTTTGAAAGGCTTAAATATCCGGGGTCAATATTAAGCGCTCTTTTACCGTTTTCGGAAAAAAACTTTTTTTCCAGCTCGTTAGTAAAAACCTTTATCAAGGGCAAAGCAGCAGGCTGAATAAGGCGTTTAAAACTCAAAAACTTGCGTTTAAGCTCCCGCCCCATTTCTTTTTCGTAATAGTCAGTAAAATCAAAGCCTAAAACCGCGCTTTCATAATCAATTTTTCCGAATTTTTTAGAAAGTATTTTTTGCGCGTCAGTGAATAATTTTTCTTGGCCGATAAAACCGATGATTAATTTTACCGGCGAATGTTTTACTACACTGCCCATTTATAACACCCCTGACTTAACTTAAAAATCATAAACACTATTATATGCTAATAAAAATAAAACGTAAGTTAGCCATGCACAGTCAAGAAAGGGGAAAAATATTTTTGAACACATTAGCAATTTTAGTAAAAAGAGATGGTGTTTTGCTTTTTAAAATGCACCTGTTTGAGCCCTCGCGAGAGCGAGCTGGCGAGTTGTGCATTTTCAGCATCTCTTTTTACGTGCCGCTAGGCAAAATGCTCTGTGGGCAAAAATAATTTGCCCCTGCCCCAAATTCACAAAAGAACCCTAAGTATTCTTCTTATAATTTTTTTTGATCATTCCCATCTGGTCATGGCCAAAACGCTCTAAAAACGCCTCTGCCAAAACCAAGGAAACCATTGCCTCCCCGATAACACCCGCAGCTTCAACAGCGGCAATATCAGAACGCTGCACAGAAGCGCGTACCTGTTTTTTTGTTTTAATATCAACCGAAGACAACGGCTTACCCAGCGTTGCTATCGGCTTCATCGCGCACCTGGCAATAACCGCTTCACCATTACTCATTCCGCCTTCAAGGCCTCCGGCATTATTTGTCTTGCGGTAGAACCCTTTCTTTTGGCTGTAAAAAATCTCATCATGCACTTCAGAGCCAATCCTTTGCGCGGCTGCAAACCCTATCCCGAATTCAACACCCTTTACAGCAGGAATAGACATTAACGCAAACGCCAAACGCGCGTCCAGCCTGGCATCATACTGCACATAACTTCCTAATCCCACCGGTACACCGTCTGCCTGAACTTCAAAAATTCCGCCAAGAGTATCATTGCTTTTACGGGCATTATCAATCTTTGCTTTAATCTTCTCCTGTGTTTTCTCGCCCCCCACACTAAGCACTCTGCTTTTCACATCAATATCAAATTCTCTTAAAAATAATTTACAAACCGCTCCGGCGCCAACACGCGCCGCTGTTTCCCGGGCGGAAGCTCTTTCTAAAACACAGCGTATATCGGAAAATCCGTATTTGAGCGCACCGGAAAGATCAGCATGCCCGGGGCGCGGTTCAGTTATCTGCGCGAGTTCATTGATTGAAAAATCTTTATTTTTTATCATTAAGGCCATCGGGCTAGCAATCGTCTTTTTTCCTTTTATCCCGGATAATATTTTTACGGTATCTTTTTCTATCTGCATCCTGGCGCCGCGGCCATACCCCAGCTGGCGGCGCGCAAGTTCCTGGTTGATAAACTCCGTATCAATATCCAAGCCCGCCGGCAAACCTTCCAGCACAGCTATTATACATTCGCCATGAGATTCACCCGCACTGATAAAACGCAGCATAATTCCCTCCTTATATAAAAAATAAATATCCTAAAATCTCTTTGCCCCACAGTATCGCGATAATTGTCGCTAAAGACAGATACGGGCCGTAGGGAATAACTTCCGCTCCCCTGGTTAATTTTGCCGTAATCCCGACTATTGCCCCGAAAAAAGGAGCGAGAAAAAATATTAAAAGCGCGAATTGCCATCCCATCAAAGCGCCGATCATAGCCATAAGCTTAACATCGCCGCCGCCCATACTTTCTTTTTTAAAAACAAACTCGCCGAATTTTCCAATCAAATAAATACTGCCTCCTCCGGCAAGGATCCCGAAGAAAACCTGGATAAGCGCCGCAATCCGCGAACTTGTATAATGCAGCTGGGGAAAAATTGTACACAGGATAATCCCGGCAACCAACCCGCCTAAGGTTATTTCATCAGGAATAATCTGAAAATCAAAATCAATAAATGTTGAAACAATCAAAGCGCAGGCCAGCACCCCGTAAACAAAAAAATAAACCGTTAACCCGAAAAAATAATAAAGAACAATTAAAAGGCTTGCGGTTATTAATTCAACAAGAAAATAACGAAACGATATAGGTTTTTTGCAAAAGCGGCACTTTCCGCCAAGCGCCATATAACTAAAAAAAGGGATATTATCGTACCATAAAACCTGTTTTTGGCAGTGCGGGCAAAAGGACCGCTTCGGCTTATTCACCGACATATCCCGCGGCATGCGGTAAATGCAGACATTCAGAAAACTGCCGATAAGCGCGCCAAAAACAAATATGAAAATCTTGATTATTATGTCCGGCATTTTTTCTCCAATTCTTTTTGCAAAGCCTTGCGCATCACTTCTTCCGGGGCTTTTGTATTAGTCCATAATTCAAAAGCAATAACACCCTGATATAAAAGCATCCCCAGGCCTCCAACAGCTGCTAGTCCTTTTTCTTTGGCGTCTTTAACAAGCTGGGTTTGCCTGTTATACACAACGTCATATACTGATAACCCTTTATGAAGCAGCTCGTTATCTACCATCGAGCCATCACCTTCTTTCATGCCTACAGGCGAAGCGTTAACCAGTAAATCAGATTTCTTAATGCACTCTGCTATTTGCTCCTCAAGAATAAATTCAATTTTCTCTTTTAACATCTTAGGCCAAATTCCCGGCAAATGCGCACAGTGTTCTGTAAATAATTCAACCATTTCTTTGTTTTTATCAAAAACATAGATCTTTTCGACCTTGTGCTGTTCCCAGCTTAATCCTGAGATAACCGCTCTGCCTGCTCCACCGCAGCCGAATAATAGAACATTCCTATATCCTATGCCTAGTTCGAAACTTAAATCGTTTTCTAGTGACCTAACAAAGCCTTCGGCATCTGTATTCCAATAGAGCGCTTTCCCCTCTTCTCTTTTAACTGTATTAACCGCTCCTGTAAGTATCGCGTCTTGTAAATTTGTTTGTATTCGGGGATCGTTTTTTTTGTAAGGAAAATTACTTTCCAAAAACTCCATAGCCTTCACCTTATGTGGAATAGTCGCATTAAAACATTCCACATCCTTACGATTAAGCAAAAAATCTTCCAACTCCTCCGGCCTTACTTCAAACAGTTTATATTCCGCGTTCATCCCCAAATGCAAAAAAGCGGCATTGTGCATTGCCGCTGAAAAACTGTGTTTTACCGGATAACCAATAAGGCCGTAAATTTTTTTGTCAGACATAACTACCTTGTTATAAACCCTAAACCCTAGACTCTAAATCCTAAAAAAATCCAAAATTATCCCAAAATTTGCAATAGGAATCATTTTGCGACGAAAGCTATCTGCACGAAAAGGTGCGAGCAAATTTCGGGATTACCTCGATCCCCTGCAATTCAAAGAATTGCGAGGACTTTATCCCGGGAATTCAAAGAATTCCCGGGGCAAACACGAGAAAATCTCGTCGAGGTTTTCTCGGTCGACCCTATGGGCAAATTTTGCTATTGCCTGTCTGCCAGCCAGGCAGGCAAAATTTGGGATTATCAACCAAAAACTCAAAATTAAATTTTCGTTTTATTTCTTTGTTTTGGATTTTTAATTTTAATCATTTGGGTTTATTTAGAGTTCAGGATTTATGATTTAGAGTTTTACAGTTGTACCTGCCTGAACTTTCTCTTTTTAAACAAAAATTTATTAACGGCGTTCAAATACGCCTTAACCGAGGCTTCGATAATATCCGTGCTCGCGCTTCTGCCGGATACTTCTTCTTTATTAATGTTTAATTTTATATTAACTTCGCCTAAAGCGTCTTTGCCTTTAGTCACAGCCTGGATATTATAATCAAGCAGCCGCGCCTTTATTTTGATTATCCGCTCAATCGCCTTATAGCAGGCATCAACCGGCCCGTCGCCGTCTGAAGTTGCTTTAAATATTTCATTTTTCTTTTTTAAGCTTACCACCGCTTTAGGGATTACGCTAATGCCGCCGCAAAACTCAAGCCCGGATAAACTCCATACCTGCGGCAGGCCTTTCATCTGTTCTTCTACAATTGACATGAGGTCTTCTTCAAAAACCTCTTTTTTCTTATCCGCTAATTCTTTAAAGCGGATAAAAGCCTGCTCAAGCTGTTCTTGATTAAGCGAAAACCCGAGCTGTTTTAACCGTTCCGATAAAGCATGGCGGCCAGAATGTTTTCCCAGTACAAGACCCTCGCCGTAAAACCCGACAATCTCCGGGCTGATAATTTCATAGGTTTGGCGTTTTTTAAGCACTCCGTCCTGATGAATCCCTGATTCATGGCGGAAAGCATTACCTCCGACAATCGCCTTATTCGGAGCAACCACAAAACCGGTAAGCTTGCTTACCAAACGGCTGGTCTTATAAATCTCCCTTGTTTTAATATTTGTAAAAGCTTCCTTAAAACTATCTTTTCGCGTAAGCAGGCTTAAAACAATTTCTTCTAAAGCCGCGTTGCCCGCGCGTTCGCCTATGCCGTTAACCGTACACTCAACCTGTCCCGCGCCGTTTTTAACAGCTGCCAAAGAATTTGCCACAGCAAGGCCAAGGTCATTATGGCAATGCACGGCAATTACCGCTTTATTGATATTCGGCACGCGCTCATGAATCGCTTTTATCAAGCCGCCGAATTCATCCGGCTGGGCGTATCCGACAGTATCCGGTATATTCACGGTTGTTGCCCCTGCTTTTATAACCGTTTCAATTACCTTAAAAAGAAATTCAGGCTCGGTACGCGAGGCGTCTTCCGGAGAAAATTGGATATCATCGGTAAATTTCCCGGCATACTTTACCGCTGATTGGGCGATCTTAAGTATTTCGCTTTCCGCTTTCTTCAATTTATATTTCATATGGATCTTTGATGTAGCCAGGAAAACATGGATGCGTTTATGCTTCGCCGGTTTTAAAGCCGCGCCTGCAGCCTCAATGTCTTTTGCAAGTGACCTTGCTAGGCCGCAAATCACCGCCCCTTTTACATCTTTCGCGATCTTTTTAACAGAATCAAAATCACCAGGAGAGGAAATCGGAAAACCAGCTTCAATAACATCAACACCCAGCTTTACCAGCTGATGCGCGACTTCAAGTTTTTCCTGCTCGCTTAAGCTCGCTCCCGGAGCCTGTTCTCCGTCTCTAAGTGTCGTATCAAATATTATTATTCTTTTCATCTTTTAAAATTATTCCTCCTAAACTAAAGGTACCAGCGCAGCGCTAAGAAATTTGCTCAATATTACGGTGCGAACGCAACCGGTTTCCTTCGTTCGCTACGGCTGCTCGTCACAATCGGATAAAATTTTTCCGACTTTCCCCCCATCCCCCACAGGGCGGACTCCGGTAAGAACCTCTGGAAAAATTCCATCCTCATAAGCAAGCTCCTGTGCGGCCTTATGCTCACTGCGTAAACCGATTACGTTTCTTCTGCTAAAAGCTGAACTATTACAACTAAAGGAAACTTTTCGCTTACTTGCCTTCGCCGCGCATCCAAGGCATCATCTGGCGTAAATCCTTTCCGACTTTTTCTATGTTACTCTGGTCGCCTTCATTAATCAATTTATTAAAATTCGGCCGGCCATCCTCATTTTCCTTAATCCATTCCTTGGCAAACTTGCCCTTCTGGATTTCTTTAAGTATTTTTCCCATTTCTTTTCTGGTTTTTTCGGTAATTATTCTTTTCCCGCGGGTCAAATCACCGTAACAAGCGGTATTCGATACACGGCGGCGCATTCCTGAAATACCAAATTCCTGGATTAAATCCGTAATAAGTTTCAATTCATGAAGGACCTCAAAATAAGCAATCTCCGGCTGATAACCCGCTTCAACTAAAGTTTCAAATCCCGCTTTAATTAATGCAGACACGCCTACGCATACCACCGCCTGTTCTCCGAATAAATCCGTTTACGTCTCTTCTTTAAAAGTGGTCTCTATTACTCCGGCTTTTGTAGCTCCCAGCGCTTTCGCGTAAGCTAATCCCAGTTTTAAAGCATTACCGGTAGCGTCCTGAAAAACAGCGACCAAACAAGGGACTCCTTTACCTTCTTCATACATCCTTCGAACCAAGGCGCCGGGGCCCTTGGGAGCAACCATAAATACATCCACATTCTTAGGCGGCTTAATCTGTTTAAAATGGATATTAAACCCGTGAGAAAAACACAATGCCTTGCCTTTTTTTAGATTCGGTTTTATCGCGTCCTGGTAAACTTTTGCCTGCACATGGTCTTGAGTAAGTATCTGAATAATATCCGAAACTTTAGCTGCCTCAACCGCGCAGACAGGAGTAAACCCGTCTTTTTTTGCCTGTTCAAAATTAGGCGTGCCTTCAATTTCTGAAATCACAACATTACAGCCGGAATCCCTTAGGCATAAGGCCTGCCCCCTGCCCTGGATTCCATAACCGATAATAGCGATTTTTTTTAATTTCACTAAATTCAAATCCGCGTCTTTGTCATAATAAATCTTTACCATTTTTTCCTCCTTTTTTTAAGTAAGGGACGTTCATCAAAACATCAATTTATAGCAATATCTTCTCTTCCCCGCCTATTCTCCTTATTTCTTCTTTCCCCTTTGCCAATCCCATGCTTGCCGCAGGCTGCTTTATCCCTAACTGCCTGCCTAATTGCGTCAAACTTTTAGATAAATATTTATTCCCTAAATATAAATACGTAACCCGGGGCGCCCTCACTTCTTTAGTCGGCCTTGCTACAATATCTTCTTTTCTCTGCCCATAAAATCGGCTTATCTTATTTAATAACTCTTCTGAATCTTTTACCTTTATTTGTTCCTCTGCTTCTAACTGTGCATGTACCTGTTCAACAAAATCCCCATCCCCTAAAATTCGCTCATCATACATTTCGCGCTCTTCCGGCCGCCTCTTAATCGCTTCATCTAGGCCTCCGGCACTTCTAATCAATCCTCCTCCTTCGTAATCTTCTCTTTCGCCTACCCCTTTTATTATAAATCCTTCATATTCTTTTAGCGCTTGCTGCTGCCTCTTACCAAAGTACCCAAGCACTTCTTGACATTCTATTATGCCTTCATCTTCATTTCCCATTAGCTCCTTATGCCCAGTCCATTGGTATTTATTCAATCTCTCAATTCCGATAACATCTGCTTTAACCGGATTTAAATGAATATATCTTATTATTAATAATAAATATTCGTCTTTATCGCATAATATAGATTTGTATCTGTTTTGAAATAAATGTCCGTTGCGTTTATGCTTTGTGTTATAGTACACCGCATAACCGGTCAATAATCTCCTCATAAACTCCGCCATGCCTGTCTTGCCGGTTTCCAATAATAAATGAAAATGATTATCCATCACGCACCAGGCATAACATCGCATACTGCTTTTGGCAAGATTTTCTTTTATTCGTTTCAGAAAAGCAGATTTATCGGCTTCTTCTTTGAATATCGCTTTACGCTCTATCCCTCTGCCGATAATATGATTTAACGCTCCCTGATAATCTATTCTTCCTTGTCGCGGCATATATTATC
The DNA here is from genome assembly GCA_016213925.1 of Candidatus Omnitrophota bacterium. GTDB lineage: Bacteria > Omnitrophota > Gorgyraeia > B26-G9 > B26-G9 > JACQZH01. Next base: position 27,909 of record JACQZH010000074.1, read on the forward strand.
TTTACCATATTCAATCTCATTTGTCAATATTTTGATACTTTGATGTACGTCCCTTATTTACTTCTCTATTGATGCACCAATCCCGCAAGTTTCAATTCCACTCTCCCTATTGATATTCTTAGCAATATCTAACCAGGGGATGTTTACAAGCGATGTTTCTGTTCCTAAAGCGCCAGAATTTGGACCAAAGATATTAGGGGCAGCACTCTGCAACCCATACGGATCCACAAAATTTACCGGGTTATTGTCAACATAGCTGTAAAGATTAGTATCCCATACCGGATCTTCCTGTAAAAACCTGCCTGTACTTGCATCGTAATATCGGGCGCGGTAGTAATAAAGACCAGTTTCCGAGTCAAACTCTCTGCCAGTAAATCCGTAGCGATTGCCGACCAGGGATTGGGGTATGGGGGTTAGGGTTTGGTCGTAAATTACTGTATTGCCGTAGGCATCGTATTCGTAGCTCTCTGCCACATTCCCCGCTTCATCCGTAAGCGCAACAATTGAACCTAAACCGTCAGCGTGATAATAGTATCTGGTTACAGGCAACCGGTTGCTGGTTTCCATAAACACCGGCTCATCTATCCCCGCTCCATGCGCATACCGCTTCACCAAAGAACCGCTTCCGTCATACTCCGCTATAATATCTTCCCCGTCGTATACGTAGCGGGCAGCGTTTAGCGGATAGCGGTTAGCATCAAAAACATTTTTTGCGATTCTCCTGCCAAACGCGTCATAACGATAACTAGAAATTTCAACAAAAACTTCTCAAAGAACATGTGAACATAATAGTAAATTTACTAACTACGTCCCTGATTTTGGTTTCCAGATTTCCCTTGATAAAAAATCTTTTACCTCAACTACATCTCTTTTATCCTCTTCCACTGCGCATTTCAAGAATTCATTATAATACTCTAATGCTTTCTCTTTTTCATCAATGTTAAAACAACAAAAGCCCAAACTAAGATATATCTGAGATTCCCTAACAAATACTGTTTTTCTTTTATGTTTTCCTCCTAATGTTGCTTCAAAAAAGCTTATTGCTTCCGAGAAATTTTTCTTCATTTTATTAATAATCCCCAGAAAAGAATACAGTTCATAATCAAACTTTTTATTATTTAACAAGTAAGCTTGCAAAAGAAGTTTTTCCGCTTCATTATAATTCTCTTTAAATACATAGCTGATTGCAAGATACTTCTTAACTGAAAATTTCAAAAATTTATCTTTATGACTTTCTGTATTCTTTAATATATTTTCAAAAACCATCATTGCTTCATCCGTTTTTTTATTCACAAGTAATTTTAACCCTTTAACATAAAAAAAAATAATCTTTATCTTATAGATAGCATTAAAAAAAGGAATTACTATCACTTTTTCCCTCCTAAGTTTTAGGTCCAAAAATCTCACTAAATACTTCTAATAATTTCATAAAAATATATCCTGCTTTTTGTTTTCTTGAAGGATGCCCTTCATACTGCCAATCTCTTCCGCCAGGAGGAGGCTTCTCAAATTGAATAGGATTTTCCGGACTGCCCTTTTTGCCCCATTCTAATCTTTTGCCTTTTTTCTTAAAACTCTTCCCCACCCCCAACTCTAGACCTATTGAAGCCCCTATTCCGCAAGTTTCAATTCCACTCTCCCTATTGATATTCTTAGCAATATCTAACCAGGGGATGTTTACAAGCGATGTTTCTGTTCCTAAATGACCAAAATTTGGACCAAAAATATTCGGAACAGCGCTCTGCAAACCATACGGATCTACAAAATTTACGGGATTGTTGTCAACATAGCTGTAAAGATTAGTATCCCATACCGGATCTTCCTGTAAAAACCTTCCGATTTGCGGGTCGTAATATCTCGCGCGATAGTAATATAATCCTGTTTCGTCGTCATATTCTCTTCCCGTAAATCCATAAGAATTTCCGATCCCTGAAGCCTGCAGCTTGTAGCCTGCGGCATCTTCTATAGTTGTATTCCCAAAAGCATCATATTCATATCGCTCAACGATATTGCCGTTTTCATCGATCAGCGAAGTGATACTTCCTAATCCATCTGTTTGATAATAATATTTTTCCATGAGCGATGAGCTATGAGCAATGAGCTGAAGCGGTTCATCTATCCCCGCTCCATGCGCATACCGCTTCACCAAAGAACCGCTTCCGTCATATTCCGCAACAATATCATCTCCATCGTAAACATAGCGTGCAGCGTTTAGCGGATAGCGATTAGCCTCAAAAACATTTTTTGCGATTCTCCTGCCAAACGCGTCAGAACGATAATTAGCAGTTCCAACAAAAACTTATCAAAGAACATATGAACATAATAGTAAATTTACTATACTAATAATTTGATGTTTTGATGAACGTTAACTTTCTTCCACTTTATACTTTTAAAGCTCCCTAATAATAAGTTCTTTACATCTTATAATTAAGCTTTTAATTTCTTTATCCGTAGAATAAAAAATGAAATTTATTTTTTTATTATTCCTATTAAAACTAACTTGATAAATTTGAGAATAATCAAAATTATTTTTTTGAAAAAATTGAAAAACATCTGTCTCTAAAAAATACAGTTTAATCACTTGATTTTTTTTTGCTTTTGAATAACTATTAAGCAACATTTCCATTTCAATATCACAAACAAGAAAATCTTTAGTGTTTTCAAAACTAAATATCAGGTTTCCTAAACCATCAATATCGCATTTTTTCCTAAAGCATACAGTTCTGATACATCCATCGTGGCAATAATTAAAATATTTAATTAAATCTTTTACTTCTTTATTATTTTTTGGAACATGTATCTTCATGAAAATCTCCTTTACTCAGATGGACCTGTTCTTCTTATTATTCTTGTCTTTGAGGGATTTTTTGGATTAAAATGCTTTTCTAACCAATGTTTGTGCGGTCTTCCATATGGATAGTGATCATGATCTTCATGAATGGCTTCGGAATTTTTTACTTTTTCCCCTTTTTCTCTTTTCCTCTTACTATAAAATTTCCCCACCCCCAACTCTAGACCTATTGAAGCCCCTATTCCGCAACTTTCAATTCCACTCTCCCTATTGATATTCTTAGCAATATCTAACCAGGGGATGTTTACAAGCGGTGTTTCTGTTCCTAAATGACCGGAATTTGGCCCAAAAATATTCGGAACAGCGCTCTGCAAACCATATGGATCTATAA
>JACQZH010000060.1 GCA_016213925.1 Candidatus Omnitrophota bacterium
TAAAAGTTCTAGAGCATTATTAGTTTTATTTTGTTTGAGCTTTTTTTTTAATAATATTTGTTTGGCAGCCTTGAAAATTGAGCTTGAGGAAAAAAAGCCTAAGCTGCAAAAGATAAAGAAAGAGGAGTACGGGGAGTATACATTAGGCAAGCTGGATGTTGTTAATATAAATGTAAGGCGCCATGAAGAGTTCAGCAGCAGATTTACTATTGGTCCTAACGGAAAGATACAGTATCCTTTTGTAGGGGATGTTTCATTAGAAGGTTTGACAAGACAGAAAGCAGCTGATTATTTGGCAGAGATTCTTTTAAAATATATTGATTCTCCGGAAGTTGATGTAACTATTGTTGAATATAATAGTAAAGTTTTTTATATAATGGGTGCGGTAGCGCGTCCCGGAAAGTATGCGATGCGGGATGAATATATGCCTGTTCGCGAAGCAGTAATTGTTGCCGGTTTGCCAAGAGAAAATGTTGCTTCTTTGCGCAAGGCTATGATAATCCGGCCGCAAGAAGATGGTAAGCCGTTAGTTCAAAAAGTAAATCTGTTAAGTTTGCTTTATGAAGGAAACCTAAAAATTAATTATGATCTAAGGTCAGGAGATATCGTAGTTTTGCCGACAACAGCATTATACAAAGTCAGTACAATTCTAGAACAGGTTGTCTCCCCATTTTTTCAGAGTTCCCGTGCCTATAATACATGGGAAGAGGATGTGTTATATAGAGACCAGCCGCGCAGGGATTAATGTTTTTATCATATAAAACGGTTTAAGAGGAGAATAAATATGCAGGAAAACGTAATGGAGTATTTGCAGGTATTTTTCAGGCGAAAACAATTTTTTATTTACCCTTTCTTGATTACGATGTTTGTGTCGATAGTCTTAAGTTTTATTTTGCCGAAAACCTATATTTCAAGATCCGTAATTCTTATCGAGGAAGAAGATGTGATTAATCCGCTTGTCAGCGGATTGGCAATATCGTCCAGCGCTGCGGATAGAATGCGCGCGATACGTGAACAGATTTTGGGCTGGCACAGCCTGGTAAAACTTGTTGACATGCTGGATCTTGACGCTAAAGTCAAAAGCGCGCTTGAATATGAAAATTTGCTTCGCGGTATCCGGGAAAATATAATAGTGGAAATGCCACGGCCGCAGATAGTCGCGATTTCTTGCCTGGGAGATAATGCAATAGAAGTGCAAAAGGTGGTAAAGGCTTTAACCGATATATTTATTCAGCAAAATATTAAATCGCAAACAAGGGAGACAGATGTCGCGGTAAGTTTTCTTAAGGATCAGTTAAAGCTTTATCACAAAAAAATAAAAGAAGATGAAATTAGAAGGGCGCAGGAACAGCTGGATAATCTTTTGCTTGATTCAAAAGAAAGCCACCCGATGGTTAAGGAACTGCGTACTCGCATTTCGAAACTTACGGATGAGGTGGATAATGAACAGCAGCCGCAGTCTTTTAAAATTCCCAAAGAAACATCGAATGATGAGCTTCTTTCCATGCTTATCTTAAATAAATTAAACAGTGAAGATTCAGGGCAGGATATGGTTACTTTAATGAAAGAAAAAGATGCTATTTTAAACAGCAGGCAGGTAAGCGGGCTGCCTTTGGATGCGCAGGTAAATCAGGAAATATATGCGATGCTTTTGCAGCGGCTTGAGACCGCGCAAATTACTAAACAGCTTGAAGATTTTAAGGACGCAAGCAGGTTTACGATACTTGATCCGGCAAGAGTGCCTTTAAAACCGGAAAAGCCGGATAAACTTCAATTCCTTCTCATCGGTATGGCGCTAGGGGCGGCTGTAGGAGCTGGATGTGTATTTTTAGTTGAAAGGCTTGATCAGTCATTTAAAAACATTAATGAAGTTAAAGCGGCATTTGGATTACCGGTTCTTGGCGGAATCTCAACTATTGTTACAGAAAAGGAATATGAAACTAAAAAACATAATGTAAAATTTATTTATACTTTGATGGGAGGGTTTTTTATCCTAATGATTGTTGTTGTATTTTTATTCTCATTTTTAGATTAATTGAAAGGAAAAGGAATAAATATGTGGAGAATAGCTAAAGCTATTGAGAGTTTAAAAGAAAAACAAATGGATTTGATGGATATGCCGTCTTTGCCAAAAGAGTTTATTCTTAAGAGCGTAAGTGACTCTAATCTTCATCCGAATTTGGTAACTCACTTTTATCCTAAGTCGCCGATTTCAGAACAATATCGAAAGCTTCGTGAAAATTTTAAATCATTAAATAAGGAAAAGGCGATTAAAGTGTTCTCAATAACAAGTTCTATAGCCAATGAAGGCAAATCAATTACAGCTTTAAATCTTGCGGTATCGCTTACTCATGATGTTGATTGTAAAAATGTGCTGCTGATTGATTCTGATTTAAGGCGCGGTAATATTGATGGTATGCTTGGAATGCTGCCGCAGGTAGGGCTTTCTGAATATTTATTGCTGGGTGCTGATATTGAGAATATTCTATTCAAGTCTAAAATCAATAAGCTTACGATTATTCCTCGGGGGAAAATCGTGGAAAATCCTACTGAATTATTAGCTTCATCAAAGATGGATAGTTTGTTAAAAATGGTAAGAGAAAAATTTATTTGCCGTGAGGTTGGGAATTTGGTTAATTTAGAGAATATGGTTAACCAGTATCCAATTAAAGGTAAAGTAGGGATAGGCCATACCCGATGGGCAACGCATGGTGAACCAACTCACAATAATGCGCATCCGCATACTGATTGTAATGATGAAATTATTGTTGTGCATAACGGGATAATCGAAAATTATTTGCCGCTGAAAAATAAGCTTAAACGCGGCGGACATACTTTTCGTTCAGATACGGACACGGAGGTTTTAGCGCATCTTATCGAGGAATATCAAAAAACCGGAGCACAGACATTAGAAGAAGCGATACTTTGCGCTTTAATGGATATAAAGGGTACTTATGCTATTGCCGTAATCAGTAAAAAAGATCCGGGTAAACTTGTTGCGGCAAGGAACGGCAGCCCGCTGATATTGGGTATTGGTGAAAATGAAATATTCATTGCTTCGGATGCTCCCGCTATAATTCCTTATACACGAAAGGTAGTTTTCCTTGAGGATTATCAGGTAGCGGTCGTAAAAGACGGTAAATTTAATATTACCGGATTAAATGGAACTTCAGTCATGTATAATATTTCAACTATTGATTGGGATGTGCGGGCTGCGCAAAAAGACGGCTATGAACATTTTATGTTAAAAGAAATACATGAACAGCCGAAGATCGTTAAAAATATCTTGGCGGAAAAGATTGATTTTAGAAATTTTGACTTGAAGATTGAAGAGCTTTTAAAGATAAAATCGCAGATTCTTAAAGCGCATCAGGTAATCATTCAGGCCTGCGGTACTTCTTATCACGCTGGGATGATTGGAGAGATCGCGTTTGAATATTTCACTAATTTACATACCGATGTTGAAGTTTCCAGTGAATTCAGGTATAAACATTTTATAGCTGACCCGAATACCCTGGTGATATCGATTTCCCAGTCGGGAGAAACTGCTGATACATTGATCGCATTACGGAAGGCAAAAAATAAAGGTTTAGCGACATTTTCATTATGCAATGTTGTCGGTTCTAGTGTTGCCAGGGAATCTAGCGCGGTTTTTTATATCCATGCCGGCCCTGAAATAGGTGTTGCTTCTACTAAAGCGTATATCGCGCAGCTTTTTTCTTTATATCTGGTAGCTATTTTCCTGGGAACATTGAAGAAAATTATCAAAGATAGTTTTAAGAATAATCTGGTTAAGGAGCTTTCTTTTATCCCTTCGCTAATGAATAAGGTACTGGGTTCGGAGAATCTTATTGCTTATTGCGCCGAAAAATATCATAGTTATAATGATTTTTATTTTCTCGGCCGCGGCATAAACTATGCCAGCGCGCTGGAAGGGGCTTTGAAATTGAAGGAAATTGCGTATATTCATGCTTCAGCTTATCCTTCCGGAGAGATGAAACATGGCCCGATTGCTTTGGTTAGCGAGAAACTTGTGACTGTATGCATTGCGGTAAAGAGTGTTACCTATGATAAAGTGATTTCGAATAGCCAAGAGATAAAAGCGCGTAAAGGAAAAGTAATTGCTATCGCGTCAGAAGGAGATATGCAAATAAAGAAATACGTTGATGATGTTATATACATACCACAGGTCCAGGAGATATTTTCTCCATTGCTTGTGGCTTTGCCTTTGCAGCTTTTGGCTTATTATATTGCGGTTAAACGAGGATGCAGTGTGGATAAACCTAAAAACTTAGCGAAAAGCGTGACGGTGGAATAATAGCGATTAGCGGTTAGCGGGAAGCGGATAGAGTAAATGAAAATATCAAGCTATAAAGAGTTAAAAGCTTATCAAAAAAGTTATGAGTTGGCGAAGCTTTTATATGAAATTACAAAAGATTTTCCCAGAGAAGAGATGTACGGGATTACCTCTCAATTAAGAAGAGCGTGTATTTCGATTCCTTCTAATATAGCAGAAGGCTATATGAGGGGATCTAAGGAATATATTCAGTTTTTAAAAGTAGCTTTAGGTTCTGCGGCAGAACTGGAGACTCAGATTTGTTTGAGTAAAGATTTAGGTTTTTTGAAAGATGTTGATTTTAATAAATTGAATGATTTAAATGTGGAAGTAATGAAACTATTAACCTTTTACATAACCAGGTTGAAAAACAAGTAGTGATAGTGGTTTTTACTAACCGCTAATCGCTAACCGCTATACGCTAATAAAAGGAGAGTGTTATGAGTTTATTCGGTTCTATAAAGAATAAAACCGCTAAGATTGCTGTCGTAGGCTTAGGTTATGTCGGGCTTCCTCTGGCTGTTGAATTCGGAAAGATTGTAAAGACCATTGGTTTTGATTTAAATAAAAAACGCATTAAGGATTTACAGGGCTCTACTGACACTAATGGGGAGACATCGCAGGAAGAATTAAAATCTGTTAAGTTTCTGGATGTGACAGCTGAACCAAAAAGATTAAAAAAAGCAAAATTTATAATTATTGCAGTTCCAACTCCTATAACTAAAAATAAACAGCCTGACCTTTTTTGTATGACTAGTGCTTCAGAGATTGTCGGGAAAAATCTTAATAAGGGCAGTATTGTGGTTTTTGAATCCACGGTTTATCCCGGTGTTACTGAAGATATCTGTGTGCCGATACTTGAAAAATATTCCGGGCTTAAATATAAAAGAGATTTCAAAGTTGGTTATTCTCCGGAAAGAATCAATCCGGGAGATAAGGAACATAATATAAAAAATGTTATTAAGGTAGTTTCCGGCTGTGATCAGCAAACCTTGGAAGAAGTGGCAGATGTTTACAGCCTTATTGTAAAAGCCGGAGTTTTTAAGGCGGAATCAATTAAGGTGGCTGAAGCGGCAAAAGTTATTGAGAATACACAAAGAGACTTAAATATAGCTTTGATGAATGAACTGGCGATTATTTTTCATAAAATGAATATAGATACGCTGTCTGTTCTTAAAGCTGCTTCGACAAAATGGAATTTTATTAAAATGTATCCAGGGCTTGTCGGAGGCCATTGTATCGGTGTAGATCCGTATTATCTGACTTTTAAGGCAGAAGAATTAGGGTACCATCCCCAGGTGATACTTGCCGGCCGCAGGATAAATGATGAAATGGGTAAATACATAGCTGAGCAGACTGTGAAACTTCTAATTGACGCAAATAAAACAGTCAAGGGCGCAAAGGTTATGGTTTTAGGGATTACATTTAAAGAAAACATATCCGATATCCGTAACTCGAGGGTAATCGACATAATAAATGAATTAAAGGAATATTCTGTGGATGTTATTGTCTGTGATCCATGCGCTGAAAAGGAAGCGGTTAAGCATGAATACGGCATTGAACTTACAAAATATGATTCAGGTATAAAAGTTGACGCTATTATTGCTGCGGTAAAGCATGATGTTTTTAAAAAAGACTTAACCTTGAATGTTGTAAAAAAACATCTTAGCGGCAAAGGGACAAAAGGGGTTGTCATGGATGTCAAAGGTATGTTTGATGATAAATTATTCCTTAAATCGGATTTGTTGTATTGGAAACTTTAACTTTAAATAAAGTAGCGAGTAGAGAGTAACAAGTAGCAAGAAATATATGATAAAGAATGTAGAAGATTTTGAAGTTTACAGAAAAGCTGTAAAGCTTTTTGAGGACTATATTGAAGAAGATTTACCAATTCTTCAAAAGAATTTTGTTGGCAGAACATTAGCAGGTAATCAATTAAGGAGTTTAGATTCTATCTGCGCGAATATGGAAGAAGGTTACGAGAGAAAATCTGGGAAAGAAATAAAAAATTTTTTTAGGATGTCAAAAGGTTCTTCGGGAGAATCAAGAGGAAGATTTAAAAGGTTAAAAAAGGTTCTCCCTGAGCAAACTATTAATAAACGTGTTGCTGTCCTAAATGAAATCAGAGCGATGCTTGAGTCTTTAATTCAAAAATGGGTGTAGTTTTTCTCTCTACTCTCTACTTGTTGCTCGCTACTTAAATAAAGGAGGAGTAAATTTATGGCAAAATATCTTGTTACCGGCGGTGCGGGATTTATTGGGTCTCATATTGTGGAGGAATTATTAAAAAAAGGCGAATCGGTGGTAGTTTTGGACAACTTCTCCAGCGGCAAAGAGTCCAATCTATCGTTTGTTTCTGACTATGAGCCATCATCTATCAGCTATGAGCTGGTTCGTGGCGACATCCGTGATAAAGCAGCTTGCCTAAAGGCCTGCCAAGGCGTTGATTATGTCCTGCATCAGGCAGCTTTGCGCAGTGTGCCTAAGTCAATGGAAGCGCCGCATGATTATAATCAAGTTAATATTGACGGGACGCTGAACATGCTTGAAGCAGCGCGGGAATGTAAGGTAAAGCGTTTTGTGCTGGCATCATCTAGTTCAGTTTATGGCGATACTGATAAATTTCCGCAAAAAGAAGACGCCTATCCTTTATTGATTTCCCCCTACGCGCTTTCAAAATTGACCGGTGAGTTCTATTGCCGTATTTTTAGTGAAAATTTTGGATTGCAGACAGTATCATTGCGTTATTTTAATGTGTTTGGCTTTCGTCAGGCTTTGGATGACGAATATGCGGTAGTTATCCCGAAGTTTATCACATGTATTCTTAATGGTGAACAGCCGCCGATATTTGGTAATGGTAAACAATCAAGAGATTTTACATTTGTAAAGAACGTAGTCCAGGCAAATCTAAAAGCTGCGACAACAAAAGGTGTCAGCGGAGAAGTTTTTAATGTTGCTTGCGGAAAAGACAACTCTGTCAATGAGATTGTCGAGGTGGTCAATAAATTTGCCGGAAAATCTATAAAAGCAAAATATCTGCCCATAAGAAAAGGGGATGTATTTAAAACTTTGGCGGATGTGTCAAAAATCGGCAAACTTTTGGATTTTAAACCGGAATATAATTTTGAGCAGGGTATGCAGATTACTTTTGAATGGTTTAAACAACAGCAGAAGTGAAATGGAGAATGAAAAGAATGCAATTAAAAACCTATTTGGAAAGTAATCGCAAGGCTGTTGATAAAGCACTGGATAAAGTATTGACAGTTAAAGATGAGGTGCCGAAAGTCCTGCTTGATTCTATCCGCTATAGTGTTTTTGCCGGGGGAAAGCGGATAAGGCCGATATTATGTTTATGCGCGGGAGAGGTTGTCGGAGCACAGCGGCAGGCGGTTATGCCGGTTGCCTGCGCAATCGAATTGATACACACATATTCGTTGATTCATGATGACCTTCCGGCTTTGGATAATGACGATTTCCGCCGCGGCAAACCGAGTAATCATAAGGTATTCGGTGAAGATATAGCAATAGGA
>JACQZH010000062.1 GCA_016213925.1 Candidatus Omnitrophota bacterium
CGATGATTTTTCCGCTTATATATGTTTTACGGGTAAAATTTGAAAGATAAACTTCCAATATTCTTGAATTTTTATCATTATAAAAACTGAAATTAAAACAGAACATCACTAGGATAATGCTAGTTAATTCTATTCCGACAAGCCCGGTATTTCTTAAGACCTTATCCGTATGCCCTGCAGACAAATTACCAAGCAGGATACAAAAAAGCAGATAAAAGAAGAAAAAGAAAACTACCCCGATAAAAAACTTATTTCTTACCGCTTCCTTAAAATTAAGAAAAATTATTGCCGCTAACTGCTTCATTAGTTTTCAACTTCTTTTAAAAATGCGTCTTCAAGAGATAAAACTTTGTGCTTTCTTATGATTTCGCTTACCATGCCGGTAAACTTTAAACTTCCTTTATCGATAATACCAACTCGGGCGCAAACTTTTTCTATCTGGGAAAGTATATGCGATGAAAAAAATATCGTTTTCCCTTGTCCATTGAGCTGCTTAAGCAGCTCAATCATACTCCTCTGCCCCAGCGGATCAAGCCCCAAGGTCGGTTCATCTAGAATTAATACTTGCGGGTCCTTTAATAAAGCACAAGCAAGCCCAAGCCTCTGGATCATGCCCCGCGAATATGCCCCGATATATTTATTTTTATTTTCCAGCAACCCCACCAGACCCAATAAAGAATCAGTATTGTTATATTGCGAAACAATTCCCCAGCTTAATATGTTAAGCAGCTCAACTGCTTTTAAATTTTTCGGCGGAGAAAAATTTTCCGGTAAAAATCCGAATTTAAACCTGATATCTTTATTAGTAAGCTGTCTATCTTTATAATAAATATTCCCCTGCTGAATTTTTAAAAGCCCGAGCAGACAGCGTAATAATGTGGTTTTACCCGCACCATTCGGGCCTAAAAGCCCGAAAATTTCTCCCTGTTCCAAATCAAGATTAATACCTTTTAGAACTTCTGTACTACCGAAATTTTTCTTGAGATTTTTAAAACAAATCAGTACGCTCATTATCTTACATCTTATTAATTGAAATTAACCCCTTAAAAAAACATCCCGTCAGAGAAAAAAATCCAACGGGATGCAATTATTAATATTACTAACCTGATTATTATCTGCCTCCGGTAATATAAACCGTACCGTTTGTACCCCAGTATTCAAATTTACCCATACCCGTAGGAGTAGTTTCATTGTCGCCATCAAGCAGGGAATTAACCAAAGGCTGAACGCTTGCTCTAAAAAGCCACAAACGTATCATGTTACCGCCGTACCAGGCTGTTGTAATCCCTGTTTCATCGCTTCCATCCCCGTCAAGATCAAACCCATCGCCGCCAGTAGCGCTTGCATTACCGCCATTAGCTCCGGCAGTAGCCATATACATGTAAACTTGTCCTTTCCATGGATTATCCGCGTATGAAAGCGGAGTTTTTAGATACGGGCCGTCCCAGCCTGTAGCGCCGAAATCAAAAGCCAAACGGTGCCATGTTGCTCCTGTCCCTGCGGAATTTTCGCGGGCATAGTAGCCAACATCCATATAATGCGCGTCGCAAGCTGTACGCAATGTATCGGTAAGCGAAACTACTTTTGCCGCATTAGCTTTATCCGTAAGATTTGATATTGACGGAAGCAAAGCAGCGCTTAAAATACCGATTATCGCGATAACCACCATAAGTTCAATTAAAGTAAAACCTTTTCTGTTCATAAGTTCTTCACCTCTTTCCTTTATTTATTAAGCCCCTGGTTCAGGAATATTCAAATCTCTTTCCATTTGTTCTTTTAATTCCAGCATTTCTTTTTGCTGATCTTCCTTGGAAATACCTTTTTTTCCGCTGTTTACAACTTTAACAATCAAAACAATAGTTAATATAACAACAACCACAGAGATGATCCCAACAAGTTTATTCTCCCTCCAGTTTCCCATTGCTTTTACCCCCTTTTCGTTATTTACCATACTAATAATTCCACTAATATAAAATAACACATTCCTCTATTTATATCAATAGCCGGGTTATTTTAAATAATCGATTGTGTGACGCGCATTACTTCTTCTGCGGTAGTTTCTCCGGCTAATAACTTTTCTATCGCTACATCTCTTAAGGTACGCATGCCCTGCTTCTGCGCTAAATCCCGTATCTCATCAGCTGAGGATTTTTTTAAAACCAGTTCCTGTATTTTCGGAGTTACTTTCAATAATTCATATATCCCGATCCTTCCTTTATGCCCGGAATTGTTACAGAGCTTGCAGCCTGTGCCTTTAATAAATTTTATACCAGAATCAGCTTTTTCCTCTAATCCTAATGATTTAAGCAAAGCCACACTCGGAACATATGCCTCTTTACATTTAGAACAGATTCTTCTCACTAAACGCTGTGCCAGTATCCCGAGAATCGCGCTTGAAACCAAAAAAGGCTCAACTCCCATATCAATTAGCCTTGAAAATGAGGAAGGAGAATCATTGGTATGCAATGTTGACAACACCAGATGCCCGGTCAACGCCGCCTGTACTGCTATCTGCGCAGTTTCCACATCTCGGATTTCTCCAACCATTATGACATCCGGATCCTGACGAAGAAAAGAACGCAAAGCTGTGGCAAATAAAAGGCCTGCCTTGGGGTTTACCTGAACCTGCCGAATACGCGGGAATTGATATTCCACCGGATCTTCAACAGTCATTATATTTATGTCCTCGCGGTTTATTTTTGCCAAAGCAGAATAAAGCGTCGTAGTTTTCCCTGATCCAGTCGGCCCGGTAACAAGAATTATCCCGTAAGGCTGAAAGATCATGTCTTCAAACATCTCCCTTTCCTTCTGGGGGAAACCCATATTTTCTAATCCCAGCATCATACTGCTTTTATCAAGAATTCTTAACACGAGATTTTCCCCATTAATAGTCGGGCAGCTCGAAACACGAAAATCAATGTTCTTACCCCCGATCTTTTTTATGATACGCCCGTCCTGAGGGATCCTTTTTTCCGCGATATCAAGCCCTGCCATAATCTTTAAACGAGAAACAACCGCAGACTGCAGGTCCTTTGGTATTATTGTATGCTTATGTAATATCCCATCTACACGGTAACGCACGTTCATTAATTTTTCTTCCGGCTCAAAATGGATATCCGACGTATTTGACTGCACTGCTTCAACAATCAACAAATTAACCAGTTTTACGATCGGCGCTTCTTCCCCTAATGTTTCCTCATCCCTTAGCTTGCTCTTATCTATAGAAGTAATGATTTCATTTATAGTACCAGCTCCCTCATAATACTGATCCTGTGCCTTACGGATAACCATTTCCTCGGCCAAAACCGCTTCTATGCGGCATTGCGTTACGCGCTGAAGCTCGTCAATAAGAAAAACATTGCTGGGATCTACCATGGCCACGGTTAAAACATTGCCGACTTTAAACACAGGAATGACCTTATATTTAACGGCAGTATCCTGCGGAATAAGAGTAATTACTTCCGGATTAATAATATAATTAGACAGGTCAAAAGTGCTGACCCCCATCTGAATACTTAAAGCGCGGTTTAACTCTTCAAGGGATATTGATCCCTTGCGGATTAAAACCTCACCGAGCTTTTCACCGGTTGTTTTTTGTTCTTCTAAAGCTTCCTTTAATTGCTGCTCATTGACAACACCAAGCTCTAAAAGAATTTCACCGATTTTTTTCTCGGAACTTTTTGTCATTTAAATATCCCTGTATTACCCTTTCGAGAAACATTCGATTTTTATTTTATTCTTGGAAGGTATTTTTTTTCTTTAATTGAGTTATTGTCTCCTGCTCAATAATATCAAGGCCAGAAGATTTTTGAAGCCCGCTATTTCTATTATCTTTAGGCTTCGAACCATTTTCATCACTAAAAGAATACAATGTTTGCGTATTATTATTTTCTTCTAAAAAATCTGCCTGCCCGTATTTTTCAATATCTTTTTGGGTACCCTGGTATTCTTTTTCAAGGTCTTTTTTGATCTTCTGCCGTTCATCATTTTTTATCGCTTCTTCTTTGGATTGCCTTTCCTCTATATACCATTTCCCAATATCATGCTTTTCTTGTTTTTGCATGCTGTTTATCTCCTCAGGAGTAACTATGGTAGGAGAAACAAAAATAATCAATTCTGATTTTGCCGTAGTATCCTTCTGGCTTTTAAAAAACCATCCTAATCCGGGGATATCTCCCAAAATAGGCACTTTGCTGATTCCTTTTGTCTTTTGTTCTTTAATCAAGCCGCCAATAATAAGCGTTTTCTTATCGCCAATAATCACCTTTGTTTTGGCATTACGCGTGGAAATTATCGGGATAGAGTAATCCTGAGTATATCCGCTGGCCAAAGCTGTCAATTCCACATCGCTTATATGCTCGCTGATCTCCGGCTCAAGCTCTAGGGAAATCTGGTTGTCAGATGTTATCATCGGTATTACCTTAAGGCTTATTCCGACATCCCTGGGACTGCCTTCAGCCTCTGACCAGGTAACGGTAACTACGCCTTCATCATTTTGCACCTCAGGGACAACCCAACGCAGTTCCGTAACTATCCTAATCACAGCTTCCCGGTTATTAACAGTAGTAACACGCGGCGCAGAAAGAATATTCGCATCAAAATTATTTGCTAGGGCTTGAACCACAAAATTTATATTCTCATCAAACACAGTTAAAGAAAACGGAGTTTCTTCATCATTGGCCTGTGTACTCCCCGGAGGATAAAACGTTGGTTTATATTCCAAACTTTGCTCTAAAGCGCCGTTAGCTGTTGAACCCACGCGAAACTGTCCCATTTTAAAACCACCCTTTTCCGCAAACGCCTGCCAGTTTATACCTAACGAATTTTCTCCTTCTAAGCTAACTTCAACAACTCTTGCTTCAATAAGAACCTGCATCGGAGAAACATCAATCATTTGCAGGTATTCCTCTATTTTTTTAACATTTTCCGGGTAATCTATTACCAGTAAGGAATTCGGTTCATCGCCATAAAGGACTTTCCCCTCTGAAGAAAGCAGGGTTCTGACATCTGTCGCAGACTGGGAATAACAAAATGGGCAAACAAATAAAAAAAGCACCCCAATTAAAGCAGTAAAAAGTATACTTATAAAAATATGAGATTCCGTTCTCATGCTGTCCATCCTAATCAAGTTTTATTTATTAAGGCGCCGCGCTAGCCGGTTCTTCTGTAGCAGCTGTTTCTGTCCGAGCCGTTGTTGAAGTCTCGACAATACCGGCAATTTCTTTTGCTTTTATATATTTAAGCCTGAATACCTTGCTTAACAATCCCTGATCAACCATGTTCATATATTCTCCTATCAACTTTATATTTTCCGGATAGTCCACAACCATGATCGAATTATTATATTTACCCGAATAAACACGTCCTTTTTCAGACAGCAGATCATAAATGCTGGATTGCTGAAAACTCTTCTGGCTTTGCCCTGCTCCTGTGTCCTGAGCTGCGATTTCGGCGGTTCCTTCGGATCCCTGGTCTGATTTTTCCAAAACTTTTTCCGCTTCTATATTTTTAAGCACAAAAACTTTCGTGACCAGGTTCGGTTTCACTTTGATCTGATTTTCTTTTCTTTCAATGATCAGGTTATTCATTTCAGCAATTTGTTCTAACGCATCATCCAAAGAAATTTTAGTAAGGCTTGCGGTAATCCGCCCGCTAACACCCTTATCCATCCAAATATTAAAATTATAGTCATGGGCAATAACTCTAAAGATATCAACTAAATCAGCATTTTTTAATTCTATTGAGAAAAGCCCGGAATCTTCTTTTTCTTCCTTTATCCGCAAGACTTCAAAAGAATCAGCGCCGGAGCTTTGTTCCGAAAACTGATCAGGTTGCGTCTGAACCGCCCGATCGCTATTATCCGCAGCAGGCGATTTAGCTTCTTGAGCAAAACCAAAATCATTTCCCAAGCCGCACATAAACAAAAAAATCAATATTATTTTTAAAAGCTTCATATCCCTTAATTTTTGTTCAGCTCAACAAGATATTCTCCCTGAGCATCTTCTAATATAATATCTTTTTTACCGATTTTTACCAATTTTTTATTATCGACAAAATCCCCTTTTTTTAAAATACTGCCGTTAATAACCACATACGAGCCCTGCTCTGAAACAAACACCGCTGACAGATTCAGGTACGTAATAATCTCCCTATGTTTTTCTCCATACTTAATGGATTCATCCAGTGTAAGAAATGGATTTCTCAATTCACCTATAATACTTTGTTGTTCCTGCGTACTTAGCTTGGCTGTCCTTTTAATAATCTCTGTTTTCTCTTCCGTTCGTTCCGCCGGCTTTAAATCAGCGAAAAAATCCGCGCCATATTCATCTTTAGCGCACCCAGCTACTAACAATATTAATAAAAAAAGTAAAAAAATCTCCTCACTTTTGCTCATATCCGCCCCAAAATTTGCTTCATACTATCGATATCCGTATCAGTATATTCGCGCCAATTATTAACGCGGTTCCTTCTGGGGCAAGGGAATATCCCTTTCTTCTCATAACGGAGCAAAGTTTGTTTTGAAATACCTAATTTCTTTGCAACTTCTTCACTCTTTAAAAATAGTTTAACCATAACTAACAAAACTTTCCCAGGATAAATATTATAATCCTGAGTTTTTGTAAAAAAACTCATACAACACAAATACTAGTGTACTTAAACAGCGTAATTTTAGGCCTCGGATGTATATAGCCAAGTACTCTCTAATAGGTGTTGATACTATTTAATATGCCTTGAATATACCTATATTAAAATATGATTTAACAATTTTGTCAAGATTTTTTAATTAAACCATGGAAGGAAAGGATACAACTCTTCAGTAATTAGCAGAGCCAATCAGGCTAAAACCACGTGCCCTCTCTGGCTGCAAAGATAATTTAAAACCCAGTTTACGAAATACAAGCTTTACCCGGTTATTTTCAGTAATTTTTACATGCGCTTCCTTGCCAATACAAATAATTCCGTGCCATATACCTCTTTTCAATATTACCGGCTGATCCAGCTTAAACGCCTCAATTTTCTCTGGTGTTTTTCCGCTGCATATAAAAAGCACGGCCTCTCCTTTTACCGGTTCAAAACTTTCCATGGAAAAAGGATGCTGTTCCAACTTATCTATGATTTTTTCCCGGACAATCAAATATGCTATACGCCAGCCGATTACTTTCCTGTCACGGATAACAATACGGAATTGATTAACACTCTTTGCCTTTTCTTGGCCATCCCACTCAATAATCCAACCGTATTTTTTGAAATTATTTTTATTTATTTTTTTCGGTTTTAAATCAGCAAACAGTTTTCCACTCCCTTGAGGATTTTTCATCATTGCCATTCCTTTGGTTACGGTATTATAAGCTTAATATCAATCTTAGGATGAGCTTCGATTGTATTATGAACAAGACATCTGCGCGCAACCGCAAGCAATTCTTGCTTACGCTCGCCGATATTAGCTTTAGGCAGAACAATTTCTGTTTTGATATTTTCCAAACGCGCCGGAGCCGCTAATTTATCCGCGCAAATTTTAATCTGCATGCCTGATGCGTTTAATTCATAGTTATTACAAAAACTAAGCACATAAACACCTACGCAGCTGGCAAGGCTGGCAAGAAAATATTGCGGCGGCGTAGGGCCCTCATCCTTACCTCCCTGATTAACCGGAAGGTCAACAATCAGATCATGTTTTCCGCAATGCGCTAAAAATCTTTTTGAACCGCTATAATCGACTACAACTTCCATCTTGATCTCCTATCTCATTTATCCATAAAACAGACGATTATCATTTCTCTTTTACGATGCAATACTCAAAACCATAAATTCTAAACACTAAATCCTAAACAAATCCAAAACCACAAATCTTAAACTTAAAACAAATATTTATTATTTTCCAAAAACAATTTTGAGTTTTATTCATTTGAGTTTATTTAGAGTTTAGGATTTATGTTTTAGAGTTTTATCCTTGACAATTAGCATTTAATATATTTTTCCCAATAAAAATACAATTCCTTTGTTGCTTTTACATCGCGCATACAATAACGGGCTATATCTATATACTTTTTTTGGCTGAATAGATCTTTTACCTGCGCTCCGCTTATACCTTCTTCCTTCGGGCTTTTTATCCCAAAAGCCTGCGCAAACATATGCAGGCTAAACCCGCGGCGCATTGCTCCGTAAAAAGTCATCTGATCATATAAATCAATATGCGCCTTTGTGTCATAGCGGTACGGCATTAAATCTCTGGCTGCCTTAATCTTTAGAATTGCCGAACGGATAAGAATATACGGGCAATCGAAACCTCTGCCGTTAAAAGTTATAAACTGATTATACCGCTTTATCGTCTTCCAGAAGTTTTCCAGTATCTCTTTCTCACTGCAAACAATATATTCAATATCTTCTTCCTTATGATTTTTTTGAGAATTTTCCAAATCCTGAAAAAATACCGTCCCGCTTTCAAAATCGCAATCAAGCATGCCGATAGCGACGATTTCGCCGGTTAAAGGTGAAAGCCCCAGGCCTTCTTTAACCGCCTGCTCCTCTTCGTCATTATTAGCGCTTTTTAAAAGCACTTCCTGCGTTGTCTGGTCAAATTCATCAAATTCCGCTCCGATAGTTTCAATATCAAAAATCACTTTATTCATCGTTTATCCTCAACAATTCTTTGTAAAGTTTAACAGCCCGCCGGCCTTTAAAATATCTTTCTGGCGTGCAGAAAGAAAATATTTCATTTCAATTTCAATTTTTTTTGTCTTGTTAAAGACAATAATATTTTTGCCATTATTCAAAGAACTAAGCATATTGCTGATCTCTATCCTATCTCCTTTTTCAATCTTCTCATAATCGTGCGGATTCATAAACGTCAAGGGAAGAATCCCGAAATTAACCAAATTTGCCGCGTGGATACGTTCAAAAGATTTTGCGAAAACAGCCTTTACTCCCAGATTCATCGGGCATAATGCCGCATGTTCCCGGCTTGAGCCCTGGCCGTAGCTTTCTCCGGCAACTATAAATACCGCTTTATTCTCATCACGGATTCTTGCCGCATTTGAAGCAAAATTAGCATCAACTTCTTCAAAAACAAATTCAGAATACTTTTTTATATTTGAACGGAATTTAAGCCGGCTGCCCGCGGGCATAATATGGTCAGTCGTAATCTTATCCCCTACTTTAATCGCGGCAATCCCATCCAGCTTATCGCCAAGCCTGCTATTACGCGGAGGTTCTCCGATATTTGGGCCGCGAAAAATTTCAACCTTATCAGGGTTATCCGCCGGTAAAATAATCATGCCGTCATCAATCTCAAACTTTTCAGGAAGATCTGCTTTAGGATAATCCTCTTCCTTCATACTCAAAGGATCAACAAATTCACCGCTGACAGCGGCAAGCGCTGCTGCTTCAGGAGAAACAAGATATACCCCGGCTGATTTTGTGCCGCTGCGCCCTTCAAAATTTCTATTACTTGTGCGCACTGATACTGCTTGAGTCCGGGGAGCTTGCCCGCTGCCGATACAAAAACCGCAGGCGCTTTCCATAATCCTTGCACCGGCATCAATCATATAAGAAAGCATGCCGTTCTTAGCTATCATTGAAAAAACCTGCCTGGACCCCGGCGCAATAGCCAGAGAAACATCCGGATGAACCTTTTTATTTTTTAATATACTGCCTGCAATATACAGATCTCGCAAAGAAGAATTAGTACAACTGCCGATTTCCACCTGGTCAACTTTTCTGCCAACGATTTCTTTTATCGCCACAACATTTCCCGGAGAATGCGGCAAGGCAACCATCGGCTCAATTTTTTCTAAATCAACTTCTATTATCTGATCATATTCGGCATTTCCGTCCGCACTAAGCTCAAGCCAGTCCGATTCTCTTTCTTGCGCTTTTAAAAATCTTCTGGTTATTTCATCGGAAGGAAAAATACTTGTAGTAACACCGGTTTCCGCGCCCATATTGGTAATTGTTGCTCTTTCCGGGACAGATAAACTCTTTATACCTTCGCCGGAATATTCAAGGACTTTATTCACATTGCCTTTTGTGGATAGTATGCTTAATATATCCAGGATGATATCTTTCGCAGAAACCCACTTGCGCAATTTTCCGCATAGCCTCACATTAATCACTTCCGGAGCAGTAAGATAAAAAGCTCCGCCTCCCATAGCCACAGCCACGTCCAATCCTCCCGCGCCGATAGCAAGCATTCCTATCCCTCCTCCAGTCGGAGTATGGCTGTCGCTTCCCAATAATGTTTTACCCGGACGGCTAAAACGCTCTAAATGCACCTGATGGCAGATTCCGTTTCCCGGCCTGGAAAATTTGATGCCGTACTTTGCCGCGACTGTTTGAAGATACTTGTGATCATCGGCATTTTCAAATCCCTCTTGAAGCGTATTATGATCAACATAACTTACCGACAATTCAGTCTTAACCCGGGGAATCCCTATAGCCTCAAACTGCAGATACGCCATTGTCCCAGTCGCGTCCTGGGTCAGGGTCTGGTCAATTTTAATACCGATTTCCCCGCCAGGAATCAGTTTTCCTTTAACCAGATGTTTTTCCAATATCTTATAGGTAATACTTTTCCCCATTAATTATTCCTTCCCAAATTTAATTTTAAAATCAAATATTGCACTCTTACAATAGCATAATATTACCATACTTGCTGAGTTTATGTAAAGATAAAGTGGAATAGCTCAGTTGATAGCTCATAGCTGATAGTTCATAGCTAATAAACCCTTTGAAGATCATTTGATTTTGAAATAAAAAAAGCAGTTTGTTTTTCAAAACCGCTTTAATCTTATGTAAATATCTAACAATATTCTTTTCTCTATCGATCTCTAACTTTTCCAGTCCAAGTATCTAATAATCGCGGAGGATAAAATGCTCCATCACGCCCAAAATCTTGCCCCTCTTTCCATTCATATCTGCCATGCAACCCAAGAAATAGTATTCCTAGAGAAAAAACCAAAGCAGCTCCCACTAAAAACCATTTTTGCATCGTTATCATGTTAATCCCCCTTTTTTAATTTGTCTAAAAGTAGCAAGCATTGCCCTTAGGAATTTAAAATATCCAAATAATTAACTTCAACATCCAAACGATCAGGAAAAAGTTTCGCTAAAAGATAAATATCTTCAGTCGGGGAGATACTAATTAAATTCCAAATCTCCATAAATTTAGGTTTGTAGTCACAAAAAAGCTGCGATAATTTTTCTAAGCTAAATTGATCACAAGCAAATCGTGAATAAATTATAAGAACAAAATTTTGCGGATATGCTTTCCATAATTTGGCCTTTTCGATATGTTCAAAAACAATATACTCAGGATTAATAGAGTTGTGAGAAATCAAATTTTTCGGACATTCGACTATTTCGCATTCCACCTCGCACCAGATTAGACACTTCCCATTTTCAATCTTATCAAACGATGTGGCACGAAAATCAGGAGTTTGATCCTTAGGATCAGCCGATTTAATAAACCAAGGACGTCCAGTCAACTTTGTCATGCCGACACAAGTCATTCCGGCTACCCACTTTTCACGATCCAGCTTGAAGCGCCCTTGCCTTAAAACAGCTTCACGACCTTTATTATGAACAAGACTCAGAAATTCTCGCACAAGCTTTTTCGGATTTTCATATCCCTTAAGGTTTAAAAGCACTGTTTCGAACATATTTAACTTTCAATTTTAATCATGATTTCGAAAATAACCAAGCACAGCAACTATTTATCCTGCTTTTTTTCTGCATCCAAAGCAGATAATAGCGCTACTGTTTTTTCTTTGCAAGATGATTTTTTTGTCCATTATAACTTATTATTTTTTGTAATATCGTTTAATCCTTTCCCTATCCTCGTTTTCCTTATCTCCTTTAAAGTAAATTTCGATAAATTCTATTATATTCTTATCATTAAAATACGCGTAGGTAAGGCGGATTCCGCTTTTAACTCCTTTGCCCTTTAAGGCTTTGCAGGCAAATTTTGTGACCTTATAAATTTGTGGATATTCTATGCCCAAATCAGAAATAGGGACTATACCCCCATAATCAATTTGCAATTTATGAAAAGAATTAAGTGCTGTAGTTATAAAATTTTCTAAATCTTCCGGCAGGGTTCTAAATCGCTTCTTGGAAAGTTTTTCCAGGTCTTTTTTAAACTCAGGGAGGCGCCTTATTTCACTAAAAATCCCCATCGTTGTAATTCCTCACAGAATAAGGTTTCGCCCGGTAAAAAACCTTCTCATAATCTATAAATTGGCCTTTTTCTGTGGTCAGCCAGGGGACATCACTATGAGAATACTCACTTATTTCAATGGCATTGCAATTGGACAATCTTTCAAGCACTGCATCTATAATCTGTATTTCATTGCCTTTAAGTTTGGTCAAATCCGGCGTCCGCAAAGGCAAATATTTTGTCTGCGGATACTGAAAATACTGGTCTTTAACTTCCATCAATTCCTTATCCTCTTTCATGCTCTTAACTATTTCCTTAAATTCAGCAGGAGTCGGGCCATAATGATTTTTCAGATAGGTTGCTCCGATTAATTGTTCCTCATATTTTTCATAAAAATCAAAATCAATAAAATAAAGTAATTTATAAATCACCGTTTCACCGATATTTGGCTTAGAGCCGGCTTTATTTAATATATAGAGCAAGACTTCCTTGAATTTATCCAGTTTCTTCTGAGGAACGTTTATCCTTATTTCTTCTTTACTCTCTCTTTTAGGCTCTTTTGCTAACGCGACCGATATATCCTGTTTTAAATCAAATAAAACATCACAAGGAATATTAAACAGTTCAGACAGTTTTGATACTTCTTCAACAGTTATTTTCCTATCCCCGTTTTCTATCTGCGAAAATGAGACGCGGCTTATCCCTAACTCCACAGACATCTTCTCTTGAGATAAACCTTTACTAACTCTTAAATCTTTTATCTTCTCTCCAAGCCTTGAATAAAACCTACTCATCTCTATCCCCTTTTTATAATTAAACTATACCACATGTAAGATAATCTGTCAAGTAAATGTTATATAATCTTTCATTAATGCGTTTTATATTACTGAAAAACTCAGCCTATTAAAGCACCCTTTGGAAAGGAGAAAAAATATCTTTGAACATATTAGCAATTTTAGTAAAAAGAGATGCTGTTTTGTTTTATAAAATACACCTGTTTGAGCCCTCGCGAAAGCGAGATAGCGAGGCTGGTATTTTCAGCAGCTCTTTTAACGTGCCGCTAGGTAAAATGCTCTGTTTTTTGGTTCTTTCTTATTTAGGTTGCAAAAGTAAGCGAAAATTTTTAAGCGAATCACTGATTCAGGCAAATACATGCTGGGTTTGTAACAGTTCAGCTCTTAGCAGAAGAGACTCAATCGGCTCACATAGTGAGCATAAGGCGCACAGGAGCTCGCTTATGAGGATGAAATTTTCCCAGAAGTGCTTACCTGAACTACCGCCCTGTGGGGGGGATGGGGGGGGGCAGTCGGGAAATTTTTATCCGATTGCGACGAGCACCGCCTGCGAACGCAGGGAGACGATTGAGTCTGTACCGCATCATTATTAACTCAAACTTCTGAACGCTGAACTATTACCTGGGTTTTTGGGTACCCTTTTGGGCGCGATGGATGTCTCAAGCCCATCTGGCGCAAGCCGAAGGGCGAGTTCTCCCTCATTTTGCGGGACAGGCACCGCTTCAAAAATACAGCGTGGATTTGCTGGTTGCGCTGTTCTTTAGCGAAAAAATTAGTGCTGAGCGTAAAATTCTTCGATTACTTTACGCCACCAATAGTTATGTAGTTTTTATCACCCTATTTACGAATGACCCTGTTTTTTCTCCGTCCCCAATGCACAAATTATCAGCCCAATCAAATATGTTAATTAAGAAAGGTTAGCGCTGGCTGTCTTGATTTCTTTCGCGGCAGTTTGAAGCTGTTTTTTTTCTGCTTCAGTAAGTTTAAGCTCAATAACCTCTTCGATTCCCTCTCTACCTAAACGCGCCGGGACTCCAATACAAACATCGGCTAATCCGTATTCGCCGTTAAGGCTTACGCAGGCAGGAATAATCTTTTTTTCATCTCTAATTATAGCCTTGACCATGGAAAATGCCGCAGCTGACGGGGCATAATAAGCACTGCCCTTACCTAAACAGCTAACGATCTCCGCGCCTCTTTTTACTGTTTTCTCGATAAGCTCTTTAATCTTTTCACTAGGTAAGAGTTCTTCTATACTTATACCAGATACGTTGGAGTACCTGGGTAAGGGAATCATATCCTGTCCGTGCGCGCCGATAACAAGCGCCTGTACGCATTCAGGAGATATACTTAATTCTTCGGCAATGAGATTCTCAAAACGGCTAGAATCAAGCACTCCCCCCATTCCCATAACCCGCTTTTTATCAAAACCGCTTGCCTTTAAGGCAAGATTAGTAAGTATATCCAGAGGATTGGTAACTATTATCAAAATCGAATCTTTAGCGTACTTGACTATTTCGCTCACTATCTGCTTAGTAATACCGGAATTTTTTTTAAGCAGGTCTTCCCTTGTCATTCCCGGCTGTCTCGCAAGCCCTGCTGTAACTACTACTATATCAGAACCGGAAATTTTTTTATAATCAGTTGCACCTGTAATAGAACTTGAATATTTTAGTATAGAACGCGCATCAGCTAAATCAAGAGATTTACCGCGGGCAATTTCTCCTGCTATATCCACCAAAACCACCTCACCTAATCCTGATTCCACAATCCTTTGCGCTAAAGTCCCGCCGACATTACCAGCCCCAACAACAGATATCTTCATAATTAAAACCCTTTTCTTGTTTTTTAGATTAATCCCGGATTTTGCCTGCCTGGTGCACGACAGGCAATAAAAAAAACCTGAATTAAAAATACCCAAGCTTCCTTTTAATTTCTCATAAAAAAAATCAAACAATTTTGTTTGATTTTTTATGGATAATCTAAATTAGTTAAATTGTTTTCAAGTTTCCAGTATTAGCTCTTATAAACTCCCCACCCATTTTTCGATACGGTCCATACCCTTGGTGATCTGCTCCATACTTGTCGCGAAACTAAGACGGATATACTTATCCTCTCCAAAGGCTATTCCGGGAATAACCGCAACCTGGGCCTCATCTAAAAGGCGTTTGGAAAAATCAAGCGAGCCAATTCCTGTCCTAGATATATTGCAAAAAATATAAAATGCCCCTTTAGGCTTTATCACACTTAACTTCCGGACTCCTTTTATGCGTTTAACAAAATAATCCCGGCGGCTGATAAATTCTTTCTTCATCTTATCGATAAATTCTTCGTTCTGGGTTAGCGCTTCAACAGACGCAGCCTGGGCAATAGAATTCGGGCAGGAAGTAGAATGATCCTGAAGATTGGATATCTTTTCAACCGCCTCTTTTGGCCCGGCCAAGTATCCAATTCGCCAACCGGTCATCGAATAAGCTTTTGAAAGCCCGTTCACTGTAAATGTCAATGAATAAATCTTTTCATTTAAAGACGCAATCGATACATGCTTTGCCTCATCATAAACAAGCTTTTCGTAAATTTCGTCGCTTATGACTATAATCCCGTGCTCGACAGCAATATCAGCAATCGCTTGGAGTTCTTCTTTAGTATAAACACAACCAGTCGGGTTTGATGGGGAATTAATAACTAACGCTTTCGTTCTTTTCTTAATAGCTTTTTTAAGCTGCTCCGGAGTTATTTTAAAACCGTTCTTTTCTTTTGTTTTTATAAAAACCGATTTCCCGACGGAAAGTTCAACCATCTGTGGATAGGAAACCCAATAAGGAACAGGTATAATTACTTCATCACGCTTATCGCAGATAACCTGAAAAATGTTATATAAAGAGTGTTTTGCCCCGTTGGAAACAACAATCTGCGAAGGTTCATAATTAAGATTATTATCCCGTTTAAATTTCTCAGCTATTGCTTTCCTTAACTGAATCGTTCCTGTCGAAGGAGTATATTTTGTAAAACCTGCCTGCAATGCCTTAACCGCACTGTTTTTAATATACTCCGGAGTATCAAAGTCAGGCTCTCCTGCCCCAAAACTAACAACATCCACACCGCTATCTTTAAGCTGCTTTGCTTTACTGGTAACTGCTAATGTCGGAGATGATGTTAAATTTATAACTCGGCTGGCTAATTCCATATCCTTTATTCCGGCTTATCTTGTTTTAAAAACTTTCTCAAACCGCCTAAGAAACCTTTTTCTTCTTGAGTTTCTTTTTCCTTAAGAAGTTCCGCTTCTTTATCGGCTGATTTTTTTGCCTGTTCTTCTTCGTCCATTTTCTTTATTTTTGGTTTTTTACCCGCTTGTTTTTTCACTTCTTTTTCAGAAGTATCTTTTTTCTTCTTAGGTTTATCTTCTTTTAATTTCAATTCTGTAAGCTCTAGAATCGCAAGTTTAGCATTATCACCACGCCGCAATCCGGCATGGATAATCCTGGTATATCCTCCGGCACGAGCGGCAAACCGAGGAGCAATTTCCGAGAACAAAATTTTCACCAAGCCTCTGTCCGCTAAAACTTCAAAGGCCAGGCGACGGGCAGCCAAAGTATTCTTTTTTCCCAAAGTAATAAGCTTTTCCGCTAAACGCCGTGATTCCTTAGCCAAAGACAATGTTGTTGTTATCCTTTCTTTGACTAAAAAACTTTTTACCTGGTTACGTAATACAGCTTTCCTATGTGCGCTTTGCCTACTTAATCTTTTAATGTTTTTTCTATGCCGCATATCCTTACCCTTTTTTCTTTAATAAATCGTCAACCTTCATACCAAAAGACAATCCCATCGACTGCAAAATAACATTGATTTCCGCAAGCGATTTTTTGCCAAAATTGCGGTACTTAAGCATTTCCAGCTCAGTTTTCTGCACAACCTCTCCTACTGTTTTCAATTTTGCTTCTTTTAAACAGTTCGCGCTGCGCACTGATAAATCCAGCTCGCTAACATTCATTTTGAGTTTTCCCAAAAGTTCTTCATCTACATCGGACTTTTCTTCCTCGATCTCTTCCTCTTCTATATGGCCGAATTTCATAAAAATATCCAGATGGCGCTGGGAAATATTCGCCGCATGTAAAAGTGCATCTTTTGGAGAAATGCTCCCATTTGTCCAAATTTCAAGGATCAACCGGTCATAGTCAGTGATTTGTCCGACACGGGCATTTTCTATATTGAAATTTACTTTTGTAACCGGAGCAAAAATAGCGTCCATATCAATATATCCAATCGGTTTATTCTCATCTTTGAACCTCTCGGAAGAAACATACCCTCTGCCTTTATTAATCGTAAGCTCCATATTCAAAACTCCGTCTTTGCCCAAAGTAGCAATATGCAAATCAGGATTAATAACTTCAATACTTTCATCAACAATTAAGTCCGCCGCGGTAACTTCTTCTTTTTTTTCCGCTTTCAAATAAATCGTCTTCGGAGTACTGCCATGGACTTTTAAAACTAATCTTTTTAAATTAAGCACTATCTGCGCAACATCTTCAACAACACCTTCTACTGTTGAAAACTCATGCAAGGCTCCATCGATTTTTACTGCAGTTACTGCCGCGCCTTCTATTGAAGAAAGCAAGACTCTGCGCAATGTATTTCCAATAGTGATTCCATACCCGCGTTCAAAAGGGTCGGCAATAAACTTGCCATAGGTTTGCGTAAGAGTATTTTCGTCACAAATAATACTCTTTGGCATTTGAAAATCTTTCCAACGTACTCCCATATAATTACCTCCTTTAATAAATAGATGATTTAAAAAACCGCAGGTTTTGTAAATCATGGGCTTTTTAAGCCCTCTAGAAATTACTGTCAAAATACTTTCTTTTCCAGAACTTAGTCCTGAAGATTTTTGAGATTCTAAGGTAATTTCTATCTATTTTATGCCGTTCAAACAATTCCGCCTGCTAAAAGGCAGAGTTTTCTTTTTTTATTTTGAATATAATTCAACAATTAACTGTTCCTGAACAGCAAAAGGAACATCTTCGCGTATTGGAAGCCTTACAACCTCTGCTTTAATATTAGTGCTGTCAACTTTAAGCCAGGAAGGAACAATTCTGTCTTTTGTTATTTCCAGGTTTTCTTTTACCTGCTGCATGAGTTTTTCTTTGCCTTGCAAAGTTATCACATCATTTACACCAGCTAAAAAAGACGGAATATCTACTTTTTTGCCGTTTACACGCACATGCCCATAACGGACAAACTGGCGCCCTTGAGCTAAAGAAACCGCAAACCCTGCCCTTAATATCACATTGTCTAAACGCCTTTCCAAAAACTGTAAAAATGTTTCTCCAGTTTTTCCTTCTCTTGTTCTTACTGCTTCATGAAAATATCTGCGGAATTGGCGTTCTAATACCCCGTAAATCCTCTTTACCTTCTGCTTTTCCCTTAACTGCAACCCATAATCAGAAAGTTTCGTTCGCGCTTTTCCGTGCTGGCCGGATGGATAACTACGGCGATTAAACGCGCATTTATCCATACTGCAGCGTAACCCCTTAAGAAACAGCTTTGCCCCTTCTCTTCGGCAAAGCCTGCAAGATGGTCCTATATTCCGTGCCATTATACCTCCAGTTTCTTGTTTTTCTATTTGTTTATTTACTTTTTTATTTTTCTATCTTAATCACTTTTAAAACTTTAAGAACTTTTTACTTTTAACTACTCTTTTATACTCTTCTTCTTTTCGGCGGACGGCATCCATTATGAGGAACTGGCGTTACATCTTTAATAAGATTTATTTGCAATCCAGCTGCCTGTAAAGCACGAATAGCAGATTCGCGGCCTGAACCAGGGCCCTTAACGTATACCGCAACTTCCTTCATCCCTGCATCCTTAGCTTTCTTTGCCGCATTTGCCGCAGCAATCTGCGCCGCAAAAGGAGTAGATTTGCGGGAACCTTTAAACCCGCTCGTCCCGGAACTTGCCCAGGAAATTGAGTTGCCCTGCATATCCGTAATCGTGATAATAGTGTTATTAAATGTTGCCTGAATATGCGCTACTCCTTCACTTATATTACGAATAATTTTTTTGCGTGCTTTGACTTTTTTCGTTTTTGCCACAATTCCTCCTTCACTGAATTACTAAATTCTTCTCAAAAATCATCTTATTTTTTTCTGCTTACATTTCTTTTCGGGCCTTTACGTGTACGCGCATTTGTCTTTGTCCGCTGCCCCCGAACAGGCAAACCGCGTTTATGCCTTATCCCGCGGTAAGCTCCGATATCCATCAGCCGCTTTATATTTTGAGCAACCTCCCGGCGCAAATCTCCTTCTACGCGGTAATCCTTCTGAACAACCGCAGCAATCCGGGAAACCTCATCTTCGGTTAAAGTCTTTGCCCTC
Organism: Candidatus Omnitrophota bacterium; assembly: GCA_016213925.1. Taxonomy (GTDB): domain Bacteria; phylum Omnitrophota; class Gorgyraeia; order B26-G9; family B26-G9; genus JACQZH01. The sequence goes on from JACQZH010000062.1 coordinate 19,320, forward strand.
ACATTTGGATCTATGCCGGCAACCTTTAATATTTTATTTGCGCTGGCACGGCTAATACCATATAAATATGTCAAGGAAATCTCAATACGTTTTTCTTTTGGCAAATCAATTCCAAAAATTCTAGGCACAATACCCTCCTATCCCTGTTTTTGTTTATGTTTGGGATTTTCGCAAATAACTATAATCACATTTTTTCTACGTATAATTCTACATTTTTCACATATTTTTCTAACACTAGAACGAACTTTCATATTACTTCCCTCTGTAAATAATCCTTCCTCTTGTCAAATCATAAGGGGAAAGCTCTATTGTTACTTTATCACCCGGCAAAATTCGTATAAAATGCATCCGCATCTTTCCGGAAACATGGGCAAGTACTTTATGCCCGTTTTCAAGCTCTACCCTGAACATTGCATTGGGCAATGTTTCTAAGATTTTACCCTCGACTTGAATCCCTGATTCTTTAGCCATAATAATTTCAAATCTGCCCTTGTCTTTAGGATTAAATTCTTACTATTATATAACAGTAAGAATTTCCGCCTTGCTTTCGGTTATGCAAATAGTGTGTTCAAAATGAGCAGATAATTTTCTGTCTTTTGTTACTGCAGTCCAACCATCTTCAAGTAATTCTACCTTCCAAGTGCCTGCATTAACCATCGGCTCTATAGCTAATACCATCCCTGGCTCGAGAAGAACCCCTTTTCCGGGTTCACCGTAATTAGGTATCTGCGGCTCTTCATGCAAATGCTCACCGATTCCATGGCCGACAAATTCCCTTACAACAGAAAAATCGGCTTGTTCCACCCAGTCCTGCACAGCATATGAAACATCTGAAAGGTGGTTCCCTCTACATGCCACATTAATTGCCTTAAAAAGAGCTTCCCGTGTAACATTTATTAATCTACGCGCTTCCGGAGATACTTTACCAACCGGAAAAGTTATTGCAGCATCACCAAAATACCCGTCATGCTCTACACCGACATCAATGCTGATAATATCTCCGCTGCGCAGCATCCTCGCACTAGGGATACCATGCACAACTTCTTCATTGACAGATGTACATATATGTGCCGGATACTCCAGTAATCCTACTCGATAACCAAAAAAAGCAGCTTTACTGCCTTGTTTTGATATAAAATCAGCTGCTTCCGTATCTAACTGTTCAGTTGTAATGCCCGGCTTGATTTTTCGTTTCAAAAATTCCAGTGTTTTAGCAACAATCAATCCAGCCTTTCTTATCTTTACCAATTCGCTTTTTGATCTTACTGAAATCATGCCAGGCCAGATTTTTTAAACGTATCTTTTAATACCGCAAACAACTCTTTAACATCAAGATCTCCGGATGCTTTTTCCAATAATCCTTTTTCTTGATAATACTCTATCAATTCTTTTGTCTGATTGTTGTAAACTTCTATTCTTTTCTTGATTGTATGTTCCTTATCATCATCGCGCTGATAAAGTTCCCCGCCGCAGGAATCGCATATCCCTTCCTGCTTTGAAGGAATATTTATTGTATGAAAAATTCGGCTGCATTTTCGGCAAATTCTTCTGCCAGTGAGCCGTTTTAAAATCGTTTGTTCTTTGGTTTCAAAATAAACTACCATATCCAACGGCAAACTAAGGCTGTCTAAAGCCGTATCAAGAATTTCTGCTTGCCCTTTTGTCCGGGGAAAACCATCAAGAATAAATCCCTTGGTCATATTTTTTTGCTGAAGTTTCTCTGTAATCATCCCAGCAACCACTTCATCCGGAACAAGGTCTCCTTTATCCATGTAAGTTTTTGCTTTAATACCGAGTTTAGTATTCTTCTTTACAGCTTCTCGCAAAAGATCCCCTGTTGACATATGCGCTAACTTATAATTTTCACAAAGAACTGCCGCCTGTGTTCCTTTTCCCGCACCCGGAGGACCTAGTAATACCAATCTCATGTACTAATTATCCCTTTTTATTAAACTCTAAATCCTAAGCTCTAAACAAATCCTACATCAAAAACTCAAATTTCAAAACACTATTAATTTTCTAAATTTTTAAAATTTACTCATTTAAATTTTTGTTTTTAGCCCTTTGAGTTCATTTAGTATTTAGCGTTTCAAATTTAGTGTTTTATCTTCTCCCTCGCAGATGCCCTTTCTTCATGAAACCTTCATAATGACGCATAAGCAAATGTGATTCAATTTGTCGCATTGTCTCCAGCATAACTCCGACAATTATCAATAATCCGGTACCACCAAAAAAACTTGCCACAAGATACGGAACCTTAAGCCAAGCCATTATTATGTCTGGAGTAACAGCTATTGTCGCTAAAAATATCGCTCCTGGTAAGGTTATATGGGTTAAAACCGCATCAAGATATTCTGCTGTCGGCTTACCAGCGCGTATTCCAGGGATAAAACCTCCATATTTTTTCATATTTTGGGCTACATCCTGAGTATTAAATGTAACTGCCGTATAAAAATAAGCAAAGAAAACAATGAGTAACGCGTATAACATATAATATAAATATTGTCCGCGCATCAAAGCTTCCGCAATTGATTTTAACTGTGGGACAAACTGCCCTATTGTTGCAGGAAAAAGTATAATCGACTGCGCAAAAATTATCGGAATAACCCCGGAATGATTTACCCGCAACGGAATATATGTACTTTGCCCACCATAAACTTTTCTGCCGATAATCCGCTTAGCATATTCAACCGGAATCCTGCGTTGCCCTTCTGAAATCAAAACTACAAAAATTACAACCATTACCAGTAAAACCAACATAATCACCGGAGTATAGGATTCAATCTGCCTTTTTTCCGGCGAAAACGGAGATAATGACTGCCATACAAAATGCACCGCAGTAGGCAAACGCGAAACAATACCGATTGTAATCAAAACAGACATTCCGTTTCCTATGCCGCGTTCTGTTATCTGTTCTCCCAGCCACATAATAAATGCTGTCCCGGAAGTCAGCGTAATAATCGTCAATAATCTAAATCCTAATCCGCCGTGGTCAACAATCGCAAGCCCCATAAAATGTGCCGGATCTTCCAAGTATACACTTATGATAAAAGACTGAAAGAGCGCTAAAGCAACTGTTCCGTAACGGGTATATTGCATAATCTTTTTACGACCGAAATCTCCGCCTTCTTTTGCCAGACGCTCCAAACTTGGAATAACAACCGTCAATAACTGCATAATAATCGAGCTTGAAATATATGGCATAATTCCTAAAGCAAAAATCGTCATCTGACTTAATGCACGGCCTGTAAAAAGATCCATTATATCAAAGAGCGATCCTCCCTGTTTATTAGTAACATTGGCAAAAAACTGTGCCAATGCTTCACTGTTAATACCGGGAATCGGAATATAACAACCCAAACGGTAAACGGTGATCAATGCCAGAGTAAAAAAAATTCTTTGTCTTAAATCCGGTATTTTAAAAGCATTAACTAGCGCTTTAACTGTTCTAAGCATTATCTTCCTTATTTATTAATGGTAATAAGCGACCTATTCAGGCCGTTTTAAAATTTCTGTTTTCCCGCCATTATCCTCAATCGCCTTAATCGCGCTTTGTGAAAATTTATGTGCTTTAACCGTTATGGATTTTTCTAATTTACCCTTGCCTAAAATTTTCACAGGGATACGAGACTTTTTAATAAGCCCTAATTCCAGAAATTCTTTTGGAGTAACCGTTGAATTAACCTGGCACCTATTAAGATCCTGAATATTAATAAGCTGATACTCTTTTTTAAACTTACTGGTAAAACCGCGCTTTGGAATCCTTCTGATCAAAGGCATCTGTCCGCCTTCAAACCCAGGCCGCTTGGTTTTTCCGCTGCGAGACAGCTGTCCTTTATTACCACGAGTCGAAGTTTTTCCATGGCCGGACCCGGAACCACGCCCAACAACTTTTCTTTTTTTACGCGATCCCCTGGGAGATCTTAAATTATTCAGCTTTAGCATCTTCTTCTTTTCCCTCTTTTACTGCTTCACCTGCTTCTTGTTTTCCCTCAAGGCTATTCCCTGTTTTCAGTTTTTCAATCTCTTCTTTTATTTCCAAATGTTTTTTAAGCGCTTTAAGCCCAGCAATTGTTGCCTTGGCCACATTAATAACATTATCTGAACGAAGCGATTTTGTTAAGATATCCTTAATCCCCGCCAGTTCGCATATTGCCCTAACGGAACTTCCCGCAATAACACCCGTACCTTCGCAAGCAGGTTTAAGCATAACCCGAGCCGCGCTAAATTCTCCAATAACTTCATGCGGAATGGTTGTCCCCTTAAGAGGAACCTCCATCATATTTTTCCTCGCAGTATTAGCTCCTTTGCGTATTGCATCAGCAACTTCATTAGCCCTGCCTAAACCGCAGCCGACCTTACTGCGGCCATCACCAGCAATGACTAATGCCGTAAACGCCATTTTCTTTCCGCCTTTATGCGCTTTTGATACGCGGTTTATCGCAACTACTTTATCAATTATTTCTCCAGACTCATTTTCTTTTATTACCCGTTCCAATCTCTCACCTTATCCTTCTTCTAAAAAACTAATCCAGCTTTTCTTGCTGCTTCGGCAACAGCCTTAACGCAGCCGTGATAAAGATATCCGCCGCGGTCAAAAACTATTTTTTCGATACCCTTCTCTTTTGCCTTTTTAGCAATCAGCTCTCCTACAAGAGCTGAAGCTTTTTTATTTCCGCTTTTAGCCTGCCCTTTTAAATCCTTCTGCAAACTAGAACAAGTCAATAAAGTCTTGTCATTTTCATCATCAATCAGCTGTGCGTATATATTATTTAAACTTCTATATATACTTAAACGCGGCCGCTCTTGCGTGCCCTTTACTTTTTTTCTTATACGCTGATGCCTTTTTTCCCTTGATATCTTCATATTCTAATCAACCTTAATTCCTGTTTTTAACTTTTGCACTCTTAATTTTAGCTTTTGGTTTTTAATTTTTAGTTTTACTTAGCTACTGCTTTCCCAGCTTTTTTCCGGACATACTCTCCAACATAACGAATACCTTTGCCCTTATACGGTTCAGGCGGCAGGAAAGCACGAATATTAGCCGCAACCTGTCCAACTTTCTGTTTATCAATTCCTTTAATCGTAATCTGCGTTTGTTTAGGAACCTCTATTATAATCCCTTCTGGAATCATAAATTCAACCGGATGAGTAAAACCCAACTGCAAAGTAAGTTTTTTTCCGGAAAGCTGCGCGCGATAGCCAACTCCGACCATCTCCAGCTGTTTGACAAACCCATCATTAACTCCTTTAACCATGTTCGCAATCATAGCCCTGGTCATGCCATGTAACGCACGATCATTTTTAGTATTGCCTAAACGCGTCACTTTAAGTTTATCATCCTCCGCTACAACCTTAATACGCATATGCAGCGGAAACTGAAGCTTTCCTTTAAGCCCTTCAATACCTATGGAATCCTTCCCTATATTAACCTTAACATTTTTAGGGATAACTACTGGCCGTGTACCTATTCTAGACATAATTCCTCACCATACATAACAGAGCACTTCTCCGCCCAATTTATCTTTACGCGCTTCCTGATCACTCATCATCCCCTTGGAAGTCGAAAGCACGGCAACTCCTGTGCCGCCATAAACATACGGGATATGCTCTTTATCAACATATACGCGGCGTCCAGGCTTTGAAATTCGTTTCAAACCGGTAATTACGCCATCCTTATTTTTTGAATAACGCAGATATACACGCAAAATTCCCTGTTTACCATCTTCTATCCGGCGATAGTTTTCAATATATCCGCTTGTTTTTACAATTTTTAAAACTTCTTCTTTAATTTTTGAAGCAGGGCAATCAACTTTTTCTTTTCTGGCGCTCTGCGCGTTGCGAATAACAGTTAACATATCTGCAATAGGATCAGTAATACTCATATCATTCTCCCAACACTTTACTTTTAATTTTTAATTTTTTCCGCCATAATTCATGGCGGATTCGCCAGGCCTTGTGGCGAAAATTTTTAAATCCTTAAAGCTACCAGCTTGCTTTTCTTACTCCCGGGATTAGCCCCCGTGAAGCTAATTCACGAAAACAAATCCGGCAAAGTTCAAAACGTCTTAAAAAACCTCTTCTGCGCCCGCATACTTTGCAGCGCACGTAATGCCGTGTTCTAAATTTTTTAGGTTTAGCAGCTCTTAAAATTTGACTTGTTTTTGCCATATTGCTCCTTAACTACGAAAAGGCATTCCAAAATGCCGCAGTAATTCTTTTGCCTGTTCTACATTATCTGCTTCAATTACAATTATAACATCCATACCCTGAACGCGCTTAATCTTATCTATATCAATCTCCGGAAAGATAGACTGCTCCGCAATTCCTAATGTATAGTTGCCATGCTGATCGAAAGAAGAACCCGATACTCCGCGAAAATCTTTAATACGCGGCAGAGCCACATTTATTAAACGATCCAAAAACTCATACATATGCGCCTTGCGTAAAGTCACCTTGCATCCTATCGGCATCCCTTTTCTAATCTTAAAATTCGCAACTGCTTTTTTTGCCCGGGTAATAACTGGTTTCTGCCCGGTAATCGTTGCCAAGTCCTTCATCGCATCTTCTAAATGCTTAATATCCTCATTTGCTTTTCCGACGCCCATATTGATCACAATTTTTTCAATTTTCGGAGCTTGCATTCTGCTCTTGAAATTAAACTGCTTCATCATTTCCTGGACAATCGTATTCCTGTATCTTTCCTGTAATCTAGTTATCATCGTTACACCATTTCCTGACAATTTTTACAAATTCTAACTTTCGACCCATCAGTCAACAATTTAGCGCCTAACTTTGCCGGCTTTGAACAACGCGAACAATAAAACATTAAATTAGAAATATGCATTGAACTTTCTTTCTGTAAAATTCCGCCTGGCTGCCCCTGACGCGTTTGCCGGCTGTGACGTTTTACAAAATTAACTCCCTGCACTAAAACCCTGTTTTTATCCTTATTAAACTGCAAAACCTTACCGGTTTTGCCTTTTTCTTTCCCGCTAATCACATAAACTGTATCGCCTTTTTTAACTCTCATATTATTCCCGATTTTCAGCCTTTTATTTTTAATTTTTTCCGCCATACTGCATGGCGGATTCGCCAAGCTTTATGGCGAAAGTTTTAAATTATATTACTTCCGGAGCTAAAGAAGCAATCTTAGTAAAGTTTTTATCCCTTATTTCCCTAGCGATAGGCCCAAAGATTCTGGTGCCCCGGGGATTCTTCTGGGCATCAATAATTACTACAGCATTATGGTCAAATCTCAAATAACTTCCATCTCTTCTGCGAATCGGCGAACTCGTGCGTACGACAACTGCCTTAACCACTTCCCCTTTTTTAACCGCAGCAGAAGGCAAAGACTCCTTCACATTACAAGTAATAATGTCGCCAATAATCGCATGCTTTTTCCCTGAACATTCTAGAACTCCGATGCAACTTACCTTTTTTGCCCCGGAATTATCAGCAACATCTAATATCGATCTCATCTGTATCATTGCCAGTTTACTCCTTATGCGCCTTGATAATTTCTATTATTCTCCAACGTTTATCGCTTGAAAGCGGACGGGTTTCCATTATTCTCACTTTATCGCCCAGCTTTGCTTCATTTTTTTCATCATGTGCTTTTATGTTCACAAATTTTCTTATCCTTTTCTTATATAAAGGATGCTGCGCTAAACGTTCAATACGAATCACACGGGTTTTGTTCATTTTATCGCTAACAATTATACCAACTCTTTGTTTTTTTACCCCTTCTATTCTGCCCATGAATCATTCACCTTCCAGTTTTGCTTTCTGATGTCTCATCAGTTAATTGTATCCTGCGCAAAAATGTATTTATACGCGCAATATCACGCCTAAGCAGCTTTATACGATGCGGCTTATCCAACTGTGATATTTTTGCCTGAAATTTAAGATTAAATAACTCCTCTTCAAACTGTCTTAATTTATCTTCAAGCTCAGGCTTAGTATAATCTTTAAATTCCTTTGATGTCTGCGCCATAATTTACCCTCGTTTTTTATATATGAACTCTGCTAACAAATTTTGTTTTAATCGGCAGCTTTGAAGCTGCAAGCCTCATCGCTGATTTCGCCATATCTTCCGGAATCCCTTCAATTTCAAAAATAATCCGCCCGGGCTTAACAACCGCAACCCAATATTCCGGCATTCCCTTGCCTTTCCCCATTCTGGTTTCGGCAGGTTTTTTAGTAATAGGTTTATCCGGAAAAATCCTAATCCAGATCTTTCCTCCGCGACGAACAGACCTCGTCAAGGCAACACGCGCTGCTTCTAACTGCGTATTTTTAATCCAAGCTTCTTCTAAAGCCTGGAGCCCGTATTCTCCAAAATTTACTTTTGAACCAGTTGTAGCCTGCCCTTTTCTGCGTCCGCGCTGGCTCTTCCTAAATTTAACCCTCTTTGGCATTAAAACCATTATTTACTAATCTCCTTCACTAATCACAGGTTCATCAACTTTTAGCCCCTTGCCAAGAATAATATCACCTTTATATACCCAGCATTTTATTCCAATAACTCCATAGGTTGTCAATGCTTCGGCAAATCCATAATCTATATCGGCACGTAAAGTATGTAAAGGAATTTTTCCGGCTTTATATTTTTCTGAACGGGCAATTTCCGCTCCGCCTAAGCGGCCTGAACAAAGAATCTTTATCCCGCCGGCACCGCTAGTTAAAGCCTGTGACACAGCTTTTTTCATCGCCCTTCTAAAAGCAACTCTTTTTTCAAGTTGAAAAGCAACGCTTTCAGCAATTAATTGCGCATCAATGGACGGATTTTGTACTTCTTTTATATCAATATACACTTCCTTGCTTGTTATTGACTGCAATTCATCACGCAGCCTGTCAATATCCGCTCCGCGTCTTCCGATAATGACTCCAGGGCGGCCTGAATGGATAACCACTCGCAGGCGGTTTGTCGCTCTTTCAATTTCTATCCTAGCAACACTGGCAGAAGCGAATTCCTTTTTTATGAATTTCCTTATCTTTATATCTTCTAAAAGACACGCTGGGAAATCTTTTTTCTTAACAAACCAGCGAGAACCCCAATCTTTGATATATCCCAATCTAAAACTCAAAGGATGCACTTTTTGTCCCACATTTCCTCCTCATTTACCGCTTTTTTTAATCTTGGTAATTTTTTCTTTTTTAATTTCTTTGGTTTTTTTTGAAGCCCCAACAATTTTAGGCGCCACAAATTTCTTATCCAGTTCCAGACTTATATGGCATGTTCTTTTTAAAATTCTGGAACCACGGCCAAAAGCATTTGCTCTGAAACGCTTCCAAGTCGCCCCTTCATCAGCCCAAATTTTGGAAATAAATAATCCTTCTTCTTCCACACCCTTATTTTTTGCATTTGAAATGGCAGAACGTAATAACTTATTAACAACTAAAGAAGCTCTTTTAGAAGTATTTTCTAAAATCGCTAACGCCTTTTGAGCTGACTGGCCACGAATAAGATCAATAACCAATCTAGCTTTTCTCGGCGATATCCTAACATGTTTTACTTTTGCGTTTGCTATCATTTTAAACCTCAATTATGTCTTCTGATCTGCTTGCTTAGTTTTAATTCCACTGTGCTTGCGGAACAATCTTGTCGCAGCAAATTCACCCAGTTTATGACCAACCATGTTTTCTGTAACAAATACAGGAATAAACGACTTCCCATTATGCACTGCAAAAGTGAACCCGACAAAATCAGGCATAATTGTCGACCGCCTTGACCATGTCTTTATCGGTTTACGATCGTTACTTTTTGCCATCTTCTCTACTTTTTTCTCAAGTTTCGGATCTATATATGGACCTTTTTTCACTGAACGCGACATAAATTAAACTCCTATATTCCTATTAATTATTTTTTAGGACGATGTTTTATAATCATTTTATCGGATACTTTTTTGCCTTTTCTTGTTTTATATCCTTTAGTCGGCATTCCCCAAGGAGAAACCGGATGCGGATTCCCCTGTCCAGCTTTACCTTCTCCTCCACCATGAGGATGGTCAATCGGATTCATAACTACTCCTCTAACTGTCGGCCTGATTCCTAGCCAACGGGTACGGCCTGCCTTTCCTATCATTATCGCTTCATGATCGGTATTCCCAACCTGGCCTATAACCGCATAACAGTTAACAGGTACTAATCTCATTTCTCCTGAAGGCAGTTTTACATGCGCTCGCGCGCCCTCTTTTGCCATAATCTGTGCGGATGCACCCGCACTTCTAGCTAATATAGCTCCGTGACCAGGGATAAGTTCAATATTATGTATAAAAGTACCTAAAGGAATATTGCGGATCGGCAAAGCATTACCCGGCCTTATTTCAACATTTTCTCCGGAAAAAATCTCATCATTAACCTTCAAATCCAACGGAGCAATAATATACCGTTTTTCAGCATCCTCATACTGCACCAATGCTATACGGCTTGAGCGATTAGGGTCATACTCTATAGAAAGCACTTTTGCCGCCATATCATGCTTATCTCGTTTAAAATCAATAATACGGTACCGGCGCTTATGTCCGCCTCCGCGATGACGGCAAGTAATACGACCATTAGAATTCCTTCCTCCAGACTTTCTCAAAGCAACAGTCAAAGATTTTTCCGGTTCGCTTTTTGTAATCTCCGTAAAATCAGCTCCTGTGCGCCAGCGAAGTGATGGAGTTGTTGGCTTATACCTCTTTATTCCCACTTTTAGTCTCCTTAATGACCCCCATACTTGGGGCAAGTTAATCTCAAGCCTTTTTTTAAGGCGAGCGATCTTTTTTACTAAGTAATATTAATTTTCTGGCCTTTTTGTAAAGTCACCAATGCCTTCTTCCAATCTGGAGTCTTGCCAGCCTTATAACGAACCCTTCTCATTTTTCCCGGCATTACAGTTGTATTTACCGAATGCACCTTTACTCTATATATATATTCAATAGCTTCTTTTATTTGCACTTTATTCGCTTTTTTATTTACACAAAATATATATTTATTCTGAGGCTCAAGCTTAGTGCCTTTTTCTGTGCGCAATATATGCTTGATAATTTGAAATGGTTTCTGCACTTGTTATTATTCTCCTTCTTTTAAACGAGCAGTAAGCTCTTCCAAAGCCTTTTTAGTAATTACCAGATTATTATGCGAAAGCACAATTAAAGCATTAAGAGTTTCCCATCGTACAACTTCAACGGATTTAATATTTCTTGAAGAACGCAACACCTCAGTTTGAGGATTATCACAAACAACTAATGTTTTTTGTGTCATATTTAATTGTTTCATAATCTTGGCAAATTCTTTTGTTTTGTCTGATTCAACCTTCAACTCATCTAAAACAGTAACCACATTATCTTTTAAACGGGAATTCAAGCTCGAAATTAAAGCGCCTTTTTTCATTTTCTTCGGCAATTGATAAGAGTAATCGCGCGGATGCGGTCCAAAAACAATACCGCCTTTTCTCCATAAAGGACTGCGGCTTGAGCCGTGCCTAGCGCGGCCTGTGCCTTTTTGACGCCACGGCTTAGAATTTCCTCCGCTGACATTTGCTCTGGTTTTTGTCGAAGAAGTGCCTTGCCTCTTATTCGCCTGATACATCAAGACTGCCTGGTGCAGCAAAGCAACATTTACTTTACCGTCAAATATCTTTTCATCAAGATCAATTTTTCCGACTTCTTTACCGGAAATATCGCAAATTTTAAGTGTATACATTTTACTTCTTCTTCGCCTTTCTAATTATCAATAAAGTTCCTTTATGCCCAGGAACTGCGCCTTTAACTAATAAAGTATTATTTTCCTTATCAACTTTTATAACCTCTAGATTCTGCACTGTAACTTTACTATTTCCCATATGTCCAGGCATAGGATGTCCTTTGACAATCCTTCCCGGCGAAGTATTAGCTCCCGCTGAACCTATGCGCCGATGCGACATTGAACCATGGCTTTCCGGCCCGCCGCTCCAGCCCCAACGCTTCATTCCGCCCTGAAAACCTTTACCGATAGACATCCCCGTAACATCAACGAAATCGCCTTCTTTAAAGATGTCCACAGCAACAGTCTGGCCAATCTCAATCTTTTCATTTTGAGAGATTCTTATCTCTTTAGTATATTGTTTCGGCGAAATATTATTTTTCTTAAAATGTCCAGCCTGCGGCTTATTTGTCCTCTTGGGCCTCTTGTCCTGATAACCCAACTGAACAGCACAGTAACCGTCATTATCCTTGCTTTTCACCTGGACAACTACGCACGGGCCAGCATTAATCACTGTAATCGGGATACATATGCCGTCATCTTTAAACACTTGCGTCATTCTTGTCTTTTTTCCTAAAATTCCTAACATTGTCAATCCTTATTGGTTCCTGCTTTATTTTTAATTTTCAGTTTTATTTTTTTACTTTTTTTAGCTTTTATCTTTCAGTTTTTAATTCATTTTATCTCTACATCTACTCCAGCAGGTAAGTCCAGCCTCTTAAGAGCATCTATTGTTTTTGCTGTCGGCTCAATAATATCAAGTAACCGTTTATGTATTCTAAGCTGAAATTGTTCTCTAGATTTTTTATCAATAACCGGTGAACGCAATACTGTATAAACTGATCTCTTTGTCGGCAACGGTATGGGCCCTGAAATTTTAGCTCCTGTTTTTTTTGCCGTGTTCACTATTTCTTCCGCTGATTGATCCAGTACGCGGTGATCATATGCTTTTAATTTTATTCTGATTTTTTGAGCCATTTTTTTACACCTTCCTATTGGATTATATCCGATATGACTCCAGCACCAACCGTACGGCCTCCTTCGCGAATAGCAAAACGTAATTCCTTTTCCATTGCTATCGGAACAATCAGCTCTACTTCCATTGCTATATTATCGCCAGGCATTACCATCTCC
>JACQZH010000034.1 GCA_016213925.1 Candidatus Omnitrophota bacterium
AAAGTGGAGGGGACGTAGATAAAAGTATAAACATATTTAAGAGCTATGAACTATCAACTACGAGCTATGTTTACGATGGAGATCAGATAGTAGCGGAATATGACGGAAGCGGTTCTTTGATACGAAAATATGTGTATGGGCAGGGGATAGATGAGCCGATTTGCATGGAAACCAGTAACCAGTTGCCGGTAACCAGATACTACTATCACGCTGACGGTTTAGGTTCAATCGTTGCGCTTACGGATGAAGCGGGGAATGTGGCAGAGAGCTACGAATATGACGCCTACGGCAATATCGTAATTTACGACCAAACCCTAACCCCCATTCCCCAATCCCTGTTCGGCAATTCTTATATGTTCACGGGTAGGCAATTTGACTCAGAGACCGGTCTTTACTATTACAGAGCGAGAATGTATAATGTGGAATTAGGCAGGTTCTTGCAGACGGATCCGGTGGGGTATTTGGTAAGCATGAACTTGTATTCTTACTGTTTAAATAATCCCTTATATTGGATAGATCCGTATGGGTTAGATATCTGGCATATACTTGACAGAGCCGGGGTAACTCATGCGGGAGCGGTTGTCGGACAAGATGGATATTACACCTATCATTCTTTTCAACCTGAAGGTATGCCTACCCCAATTGGGCTCGGAGATTATGAGGAGAAAGAATTTGATAGTTTAGAAGACGCGATGGATTTTGCACGTGGAAAAGGATATGATGAGTATGGCCGATATAGAACAACAAAATGCGAAGATGAAAAGGCGCGAGAAGCAGCGCGGGAATGGGAAGGTGATGAATATAACGTCGGAACGCATAATTGTCAGCATATGGTTAATGATATGATGTGGGGTGCGAATATCCCATTTAATGGTATGGGGCATCCCTGGCAAACTTTTAAGCGGAATACAATGGGGCTGCCTAATTACGATAGAGGAAAATTATGATGGTTATAAGATGTCAAGTATTAAAATTAATCTCGTTAATAGCAATAATAATGGGAATAAACATTTTTCCTTTACATGCGGAAGAAATTAGAGATCCTATCGATGTATTAAAGATATTTTATGAGGAATTATTGTCTGATAAAAGTCCGGCAGAATGTGAAAAGATTTTTAATGAACCGGAATTGACATTATCAATAATTCCAAAACACAAAATAGAAGATGCTGTTCCTGAATGGTCGGCAACAGCCAAATTATGGTATTTTTTAAGAAAAAATAAGGCTATTTTTTTTTATGAGTATATTCCAGTTGAACAAATACTGGATAAAGCTAGCATTTCATATGTTTTTAGCGGTGTAGGAAAAAGTCAAATGGTTTTTGAGGGTATATTAGGAATTCAATTATCAGCTCCAGTATTAAGAAAGCACAGCCAAGGTATTTGGAAAGAAATACATTTTCCTTTTGAAAAGAACGAAACACCTTTTGGAGAAAGATATTTGATTGATATAGGTACAATTAGTATAAATGGCTGTTGCCTTGATTTAGCGGATGAGTTTAATCGTTCAGGTGATTTTTATGAGAAACTTGGCTTAAAAGAAATGAGATAGGAAGGAGACGTCCATAAAAGTAAAAAGGCAGTAGGAGACGTAGATAAAAGTATAAATATTGATTTAAAATTAATTTTTGAGAAGTATGCAGTTATTTTGAAAAAATATGCGGGAGCTGTTCTTCGAGGAGATTTTAGTGCATTCCCCGGTAGGCAGGAAAGCTATGAGAAGCTATGGGACAGTATAGAGGGAAAATAGGTAGAATCTCTGTTGTCGTAATATAGAAATTGTGGAAGAAGCGGCAAAAAATCTCCCTGAGGAAAAATCTGATATACAGTCAATGCTTGAGAAGGTGGAAGAGAGAAAGAGAGCATAATTGAAATGCGTAAGAAAAGGATAGTTATAACCGGAATCGGAATAGTTTCGCCCATCGGAATCGGCAAGGACGAGTTCTGGAAAAATCTTTTTGCCGGAAAGTCAGGGATAAAGCCGATTACGCTTTTTGATACGAGTAATTTTAAGGTAAAAGTAGGCGGAGAAATCACTGATTTTGCTCCGAAAGAGATATTGAATGAAAAAAACATCATGGATTTAGACAGGGCTACCTTACTTTTGCTTTCTGCTTCAAAAATAGCGTTAGATGACGCGGGTTTAAAAATCAATGAGGATAATACATGCCGGTGCGGAGTTTCTGTCGGAACAACCTTCGGAAATCTAAACAGTATATCAAAATTTAACAAAGAGTCGTTTAGCGAAGGCCCGCGCTACGCTAATCCCAGTGTTTTTCCCAGCACAGTGGGGAATTCCTGCGCGAGCAGAATTTCAATTAAATTTAAAATCAAGGGTTTTAACGCGACTATTTCTACAGGTATGTGCGCGGGGCTGGACGCGCTTGAGTATGCCGGGGATTGCCTGGAGCTTGAACGGGCGGAAAAAGTACTTGCCGGTTCTGTCGAGGATTTGAACCGTAGGACATTTTTGGGCTTATATAAACTGGGGTATTTGTCCGGAGTAAACGGCGGCGCGCCTTTGTCGTGCCCTTTTGATAAAAGAAGGGACGGCCTTGTTTTCGCGGAGGGCGCTACAATATTTATTTTGCAGGGTATGGATATAGCTAAAGATGAGAAAAAGCATATTTACGCAGAGATTCTTGGCACAGGCTCTACATTTGATCCTGCGAGGTTTTACCGTTATAACCCTAAAGGTACAGGCATGAAGAGCGCGATGTCCTTGGCCATAGAAAACGCGCAGTTGAGCCCGGAAGATGTAGATTGTATTTTCGCAAACGCTAATTCAACACGCGGAGCTGACGCTATTGAAACTTTGGCGATTAAAGATGTATTTGGAAGGCACGCGGAAAAAATTCCGGTTACAGCGACAAAATCAATTACCGGGGAGACGTTGAGCAATTCCGGAGCGCTGGCTATTGCCGCAGGGCTGGGAACGCTTGAAAAGGGAATTGTTCCTGAGATACTAAATTTTATAGAAAAAGATAAAAATTGCGATTTGGATTATGTTATTGGAAAACCGCGAAAAAAAAACATTTTAAAGATCATGGTGAATTCATTCGCTCCAAACGGCGCGAATACTTCAATGATTATCGGAAAATATAATGGTTGAGTTAAAACAAAAAAAAATAAAAAGAATTGTGGTAACCGGTATTGGAGCGATCTCTTCTCTAGGAGAAGGTCGGAGCGAATTCTGGAAAAATTTAATTCAAGGTAAATCAGGGATTTCCAAAATTGATGCTTTTGATACCGCGGGGCATGCCACGCATTTCGGCGGACAGGTCAGGAATTTCAACGCGGATAAATTTATCAGCAGGAAGAAAGCGAAAGTTATGGCCAGGGCATCTCATTTCGCGGTTGCCGCGGCAAAACTCGCGTTAAAAGACGCTGAACTTGATTTAAAACACAGCGATAGAAGTAAGATTGCGGTTATCTTAGGCACAACAGGAGGCGAATCCCAGAAAATAGAATATATAGATGAAATGGAACATAAAAAAGGCACTGACGGAATTGACAGCATGTCGGTTATTCAATATCCGGTAAGTAATATTTCCTCTAATGTGGCATTAGAATTTAAAATAAAAGGCATGACCCGCATTTTTACTACAGCCTGCGCCGCGGGAAACTATGCTATTGGTTATGGGTTTGATCTTATACAGCTGGGGAAAGCTGACATTGTGATATCCGGCGGTTCGGACGCTTTTTCGTATTTGGGATTTACCGGATTTAATCAGATTAGGGCAGTGGCTCCTGAAAAATGCCAGCCGTTTGATAAAAACAGAAAAGGCATGATTCCCGGAGAAGGCGCGGGGATTTTAATCCTGGAAGAAATGGACGCGGCTTTAAAAAGAGGCGCGGTTATTTACGCGGAGATCCTGGGCTACGGTTTAAGCTGTGACGCCTTTCATATGACCAATCCTCAGGTTGACGGGGTAACCCGTTGTATGGAAAGCGCGTTAAACAGGGCGGGAATAAAACCGGAGCAGGTTGATTATATCAGCGCGCACGGAACAGGAACGATATTAAACGACAAGACGGAAAGTGTTTCGATAAATAAGGTATTCGCGAACAGAAAAGTTCCTGTAAGCTCGATAAAGTCAATGCTTGGCCATACCATGGGAGCTGCTTCCGCTCTTGAGGCGATTGCCTGCTGCTTGGCGGTGGAAAATGATATCATTCCTGGGACAATGAATTTTGAAACACTTGACCCTGAATGTGATATAGACTGCGTTCCGAACAAAGCAAGGCCTCAAAAAGTGGATATTGCTCTGAACAACGGCTTTGCTTTTGGAGGCAACAACGCGTGTTTAGTGATTAAAAAATTTAAAGAATAGAACAAAATAGACAGGGAAAAATTTAACCACAGATGGACGCAGATGAACGCGGATGTGTCTGTGTGAAAGCAAGGATGACGATATATGAAATATTCTTGCCGCTTTGCGGCTGGAATTTAATTCAATGGCGAATCAAAAGAAAAATATTTTTCTTGTTGAGTTCGCATTGAATAAATTCCGTGCGATTTAAATAAAATCGCACGAGTATAGTTTTATGAATAGAGTTTTGGTTTTTATCTGTGTTAACCTGCGTTTATCGAGCGCAGCGGGCGGTAAATTAAAGATATGAGTATCGAAAAAGTTAATATCATAACAGAACAGATTATAAAATCAGCGTTTATTGTTTCTAATGCTCTTGGCTGTGGATTTTTGGAAAAAGTATATGAAAATGCTTTATGTGTTGAATTGAAAAAGGGAAAGCTTAAAATTGAGCAGCAAAAGCCGGTAAATGTTTTTTACAATGGGATTCTTGTTGGTGAATATTTTACTGATTTACTTGTGGAAGATACTGTCGTGGTAGAATTAAAAACAGTTAGTAGTATTGAAAAAATTCATGAAGCACAATTACTGAATTATCTTAAAGCGGCAAATAAAAGGATAGGTATTTTGTTTAATTTCGCAAAGCCGAAATTGGAAATAAAAAGGATGGTTACTAATTTCACTAAGTAATAAAAACAATATTGATTTTAAACGAAAGGAGGCTAAATTGTCAGATGTCCCAAAAGATTTAGAACTACAGATAAAACAGCTGATTGCGGAAATTACGGGCAGGGCTATGGAAGAGTTAAAGCCTGAAGCGAATTTTTGGGAAGATTTGGGAATTGATTCAATTAAAGCGATTGAGATAACTGTGGCTATTGAAAAGAAATATAAAATAAGAGTGAAGGATGAACAGGTTCCCCATATAAATACCATAGGTAAGGTAGTGGCAGTTATAAGGGAAGAATTAGAAAACAAGAAAAATAAAAAATGAGTAAAAAACAAAGGATTGTTATAACCGGTATCGGGCCGGTTAGCTCGGCAGGTATCGGCAGGGAGAATTTTTGGCGGGGAATTCTCGATAAGAAGATAAACATTCAAAAAGAACAATGTTTTCTTGACGGACAGCTTTGGGATGAGTTTCTTTTTCATAAAGCGGAAGGTTTTGACATCAATAGTTTCGGTATTGATAAATCAAAACTTGATGACATTAGAGATTGGAAAGAAGGAGAGGAGATAAGAGATTTAAATTATCTTATTGCCGCGGTTAAGCTGGCGTTAGATGATAGCGGCATAAAATATGAACAAGATGATAACGGCATAGGCCTGGTTTTAGCGCATGAAAATCTAGGGCTTATGCCGTTTGGCTTTAAGATAACAGATATAGCGTATGAAACGCTTATAGGCAAGACAAAAAATGATATTTCTAAAAGAGATTTCTATGATGGTTTCTACCGTAAATTTTTTAAAAGCGGTTATGATATCCAGACTTTTGCCGACCTTTTTCACATTGCCCGCGTTTTTAATATTCACGAATATTCATTATTTATCAATAACGCTTGCGCTTCCGGGCTTTACGCCCTTGAAGCCGCCAGCCTTATAATCAAAAATAAACAAGCAAAAACTGTAGTGATTGCCGCTTCCGATAATCCTGATATTTATAAATACATCTGGTTTCGGGATCTTGGTATATACGCCAAAGACGGTTTAATCCGCCCTTTTTGTAAGGACTCAAAGGGATTGGTGTTTGGCGACGGCGGAATAGGTATTGTTATGGAAGATTTGGAATCAGCTCAAGGTAGAGGCGCGGATATTTACGCGGAATATCTAGGAGGAGGTTTTGACCTGGAAGGCTGGAAAATAACCGTTCCCCAGATTGGCAGTGATTCATACCAGAAAGCTATTTCGCGGGCTCTAGCGCAAAGCGGGATAAAAAAAGAAAAAATTGATTTGGTTTGCCCTCATGGCGTAGGTTCAGGGCCGATTGATTATTACGAGGCAAAGGCGATTACCGATACTTTTGGCTTAAATCCGAAGAAGCCGCTGATAACAGCTTTTAAACCTTATGTGGGGCATAATCTGGGAGGAAGCGCTCTTCTTGAAACAGCGATTTTACTGCTTTGCCTTAAAAATAATATTATCGTACCGGCATTAAATTGCGGTAATCCCGACCCCAGGATGAATATTAATTTGGTTAAAAAGGCAGTTAAGAAAAAAATAAAAACAGTGATGAAAATTTGCTGCGCCTTTGCCGGTTTTAACAGCGCGGCGGTGTTTAGGAAAACAAAACCTGAAAACTAGTAGGCAGAGTATTAAATTTCGGGTTATTTTTTTAAATTAGTGGGATAATTTGGTATATCTAATTATGTATAAAAGAGATACAGTAAATACAATTAGCCAAAAGCTTGACTCCAGAGTATCCGGGAGAAAAACAGCGTGCTATGTTATAAATTATTATATAATTTAATGTAAACATGTTATAAATTATTACAATTTGGATGATTTTTCTTGATTTTTATCTAAGGCTGGCTTTAAATTACTCATTATGCTGAGATAATTTTATAATTTAGTGTATCTAATGATGTATAAAAGAGATATAGTACAATTAGCCAAAGGCTTGAAGAAAAAAGGCGTTTTATTCAGGTTATTATGCCGGTATATTCGTGATTCGTTAATCGAAACCGCTCTTTCTAAATAATTATCGGGGCGGAGATCGGCGGGCTTGTTTGCGGAGGAAATAATAGCAGGCTTGGCTCCAGAGTATCCTGGAGAAAAAAGCAGCGTGCTTTGTTGTGAATTTTTTGGACAAATTGTAAATTACATTGACAAATTGTCCATTATATGTTATGCTAAATTGCAATGACAATGATAAAACGTCAAGCTGAACATAAACTTAAAACATTGGCTAAGGGTTTTCCCATTGTAGCGCTTATTGGGCCGCGCCAGTCAGGAAAAACCACTCTCGCGAGAAAAGCCTTTCCGGATAAACCATATACGCTTCTTGAAGATCCTGATACTCTTTCTTTCGCGCGCAAGGATGCCCGTAGTTTTCTGTCACAATTCCCCAATGGCGCGATTATTGATGAGGCACAGAATGCCCCGCAGTTATTCTCATATTTACTGGGCATAGTTGACAACAAGAATATTCCGGGGATGTTTGTGCTTACCGGCTCCCAGAATTTCTTGTTGATGGAGAAAATTTCCCAGTCGCTTTCCGGGCGGATCGCATTATTAAAACTTCTCCCATTTTCTTATTCAGAATTATTAGATGCCGGCATCGCCTATGATGAATACGAGCAGTATCTTTTAAAGGGGATGTATCCGCGTATTTATCATGCGAATATTTTGCCGCGCGATTTTTATTCCGCGTATGTGCAAACTTATCTTGAAAGGGATGTGAGAAATTTAAAAAACATTCATAATCTGTCCGATTTTCATACATTTCTTAAGATGTGCGCTTATCGCAGCGGACAGTTGGTTAATTTATCATCGCTTGCTAATGATTGCGGTATTACGCATAACACCGCTAAAGCCTGGATTTCTATTTTAGAAACTAGTTTTATTATATTTATGCTCAAGCCCCACCATAATAATTTCAATAAACGGCTTATAAAAATGCCGAAATTGTATTTTAGCGATCCTGGACTAGCCGCTTATTTGGCCGATATTTATGATCTATCGCATATGTCCAATCACCCGCTTAAAGGCGGGCTTTTTGAAGGGTTTATAATCAGTGATTTGTTAAAGGGGAGGTTCAATTTAGGAGAAGAAAATAACTTATATTTTTGGAGGGATAAAACAGGGCATGAGATAGATTGTTTGATTGAGGAGGGGATGAATTTAAAAGCGGTTGAATTCAAATCAGGCAGGACAATAACCGATGATTATTTTAAAAATATTGAATACTGGAACAGGATTAGCAAAAATAAGTATAAAAAATCATTTATTATATACGGCGGCCGGCAGGAGCAAAGGCGGGCTATCGGCCATGTAATCCCGTGGAAAAAAATGGGCAATTTGGAATAAGAGATGAAGTAATAGGAGGGTGGCGAGCGATGAAAAGAGAAATATTAGATAATGAATTGACTAAAATAGCAGAGATTAGTAAAGAGTTTGATGTGGAAAAAGTATTTTTGTTTGGTTCGTGTCTTGAGAACGCTGAGATGGCCAAAGATATTGATATAGCGGTAGAAGGGATTAGTCCAAAAGACTTTTTTAAATATTATGGAAGAATTTCTATAGCTATAAATGATGAAGTTGATTTAGTTGATTTGAAAGATGTAAGAGAGCATTTTCAGAAAAGGATTTTATCTAAAGGGAGGCTTATATATGAAAGAGCAGTATAACGAATTAAAAGAAGATGTCTTAGATGAAGAAGAAGCGATTGATGAAACGATAGAAAAGCTTTGCCGGATTAGAGGTAATTTTGACCCGCAGAAACGAGACAATCTTATTGAACCAGCCATGGGAACGTATCTAATGAATTTTTATAATGGGATAGAGAATATCTTAAAACGCGTAAGCAAAGAATATTATTCCGTTATGCCTAGAGGGAATAATTGGCATAAAGAACTTTTAATTTTATCATACAATGCCCCTGTGGGGAAAATTCCAATTTTTGAGCAAGCAATAGCAGAAAGAATAATTCCTTATAAAAATTTTAGGCATAGATTTGTAAGCGGATATGGTTTTCAGTTGAACGGGGAAAAGATGTTGGGGTTGATAGATAATGCTGAGTTGTTATGGGAGGATATAAAAAAGGCTATTTCAGAATTTTTTATTAAATTATAAAAATGAGCGTAAACATAAAGTTATTGACGCTGTTATATAAAAAATATGAAAATTCTTATATTAAACGGTAATCCAATTGTTCAGGATGAAAACTTTGATAAATTCTTAAATGCAATGAGAATATCTTTACAGGATAAAGGCCATAGCGTTGAGAACTTTGTATTGAGAAATATGAGTATTGAGTATTGCACAGGATGTTTCAGCTGTTGGATTAAAACTCCGGGGGAATGTATTGATCTTCCCCCGAAAAAGTGGACATAACGAAGAGAGGATGGTAATCTAACCATAATCTCGAAGGAGGTGTCCGATGGAGAAGAGGAAATTGAAGCGGTTTGATAAAGAATTCAAGATTTCGGCGGTCAAGATGATTACCG
>JACQZH010000035.1 GCA_016213925.1 Candidatus Omnitrophota bacterium
AGAATAGGGCGCTAATTTTAGAAGAATTAGCGGATTTCATAATAAAAAGAACCGTTTAATAATAAGTAAGGGTATAAATATGCTTTATCAGTCAGACAAAATTTCGGTTATTCTTTTATCGCGCGGCGGCGGGGTGCCGCTGATTAATTCATTGGCGAGCATTATAGTGCAATCATACAGAAACCTCGAAATCTTTCTGATTATTGATCAAGTTGACGAGGAAATCAGGCAGTTATTGCTCTATTACCGCGATAAAATAAAGACTATTATCGGCCAAAAAGCTTTGTCCAGGCCGCGGGTTTTAAATGAAACCCTTAAGCTTATTAGCGGCAGATATTTCACGATAATAACTGCCGGAGATGTTCTTGAGCCGAGAAGTTTAGAACAAAAGGCTGATTTTTTGGAAAAAAACAAAAGCTCATTCGCGGTCTGTTCAGATTTTAATATTGTTGATAAAAGCGGGATTTTAAAGGATTCATTTTTTAAAATGGCGAATTTATTTAATGATAAAGAAGCAGGCAATTCTTTTGAAATTGAAAAAGGGCCGCGTGAGCTTATCCAGGGGAACTTCAGGCCTTTTTCTAATAGCCTTATAAGGAATGAATCGTATATGATGCATGGCCCGTTTAACGAGGATTATTATGAATATTCGGACTTTGACTTATTTTTAAAGATGGCAAGAAACTATAGTTTGGGCTGTATTAATAAAAACCTTGCCAGCAGATTTTTCAATGTTGAGAAGGCGGCATATTATCTGAATGAAAACATGAAAGTTAAGATTTTTTACCTTTTTGCGCTTCTTGAGTCGCTAAATCACGATGGCAGGATGAGGAAAGTCGTGAAAAGGCAGATTGACCGCAATTATTTTTATTGGGCAAGATATCTAATTAAGGATGAAAAGATCGGCCAGGCGCATGAGATCTTAAAAGGATATCTTAATCAGCATAGTGTTAATCCAAGGTTATTATTTTTGTTTTTAAAGACAATTGTTTTCTCAATGATAGATTTTAGCAGTAAAAAACATGATTATTTTAGAATAGACAAGCTAAAAGAGGATTTGTTGAAATTATATTTATAAGCATAGGAAGGTGATTATGCAGGTTAAAGAGAAGGTAAAAGAATTTATTGTAAATAATTTTCTTATGGGAGCGGAATCCGCGCAGCTTAATGACGGAGATTCTTTTCTTGAACAGGGTATCCTTGATTCGACAGGAATATTGGAACTCGTCGAGTTTATTCAGGATTCATTTGCGATAAAAGTTGCAGATGAGGAGTTAGTTCCTGATAATCTTGACTCGCTCAATAATATTGATGTATTTATAAGAAAAAAGATGGATACAGATAAAGAAACGATAGACTCTAATAGGATATGATAAACACAGATATTTATAAGCACAGTAGCTTGGCGTGAGTGGTCATAAAATCGGTTTTTAAGGTATATCGGCGCTAGTTACATCAATGCGCATCTGGTTGTTTATTTTCCAGCTTTTACTTATGAGATTACCAGATGTGATCTCATGAACTAATATATCAGTATTTATTAAAATGAGATTAATATGCTTATACATAATTTTCTAAAAAATAGCGCGAAACTATATCCGGATAAGGCTGCGGTTGTTCATCAGGATAAAAAGTGTACTTACCAGGAGCTTGATAAGCTTTCTGATGTTTACACGGCTATTTTATTGGATAGAGGGGTGCAAAAAGGCGAGCGGGTTATTATTTTTTTGGATAACGGCATTGAATATATTGCGGCATACTTTTCAATTTTAAAGACTGGCGCTGTGGTTGTTGCTTTGAACAGCCAGCTAGTCAGCCGTGAGTTGAAGGTTCTTTTAAATGATTGTACGCCAAAAATTATCATCAGTGATAAAAAACACAGCCGGATAATTGAAGAAGCGTTAACCTTATTTGATCAGCCGATTGATTTATTGCTCATTGATGCTTGTATCCTTAATCCTGAAGCCTGCAGCCTGAAGCCTGCAGCTTGTAGCGATAGCGACCTTGCCATGATAATCTACACCTCCGGGACCACCGGAACGCCAAAAGGAGTGATGCTTTCGCATAGGAATATTTGCGTAAATACGGATTCGATAATAAAGTATTTGGAGCTTAGTGCGGAAGATAAAATTATGGTTGTGTTGCCTTTTTATTATTCTTATGGGAATTCTTTGCTTACTACGCATATTAAGGCAGGGGGAACATTGGTTATTGATAACAGGTTTATGTATCCTAATGTTGTGCTTGATACCATGTTAAAAGAGGAAGTTACGGGTTTTGCCGGAGTGCCTTCTACATTTATGATCTTAATTAAGAAGTCCTCGATATCCAAATATATTTTTCCAAAACTGCGTTATGTTACCCAGGCTGGAGGAGCTATGCCGGCGGTTATGATAGAAGAATTTTTGAAAATTATTCCTCGTATAAATTTTTTTGTTATGTACGGACAAACAGAAGCCGCGGCGCGTTTGAGCTATCTGCATCCCGGTTTTCTAAAAAATAAAGCTGGTTCAATAGGAAAAGCAATCCCAGGGGTTGAGCTAGAAGTTATTAATGAACAGGGAGAGAAAGTAAATCCTGGTGAAATAGGGGAGATAGTTGCCCGGGGTGATAATGTAATGAAAGGCTACTGGAATGCTCCGAAAGAAACTGAGTTGGTGTTAAAGAAACAAGGCTTATTTACCGGCGATTTAGCAAAAGTTGATGAAGACGGTTTTATATATCTTGTAAGCAGGAAGAAAGATATGATAAAAAGCGGGGCGAACCGCATAAGCCCTTTTGAAATAGAAGAGGTTGTTTACCTGCTGCCAGAGGTTGAAGAATGCGCGGCAGTCGGAATCCCCGATGATATATTAGGAGAATCGATAAAAATTTTTGTAGCTTTTAACGGTTCTAAAATCAGCGACAAAGAAATAATGATTCATTGTAAGAAGAATTTAGCTGCGTATAAACTGCCTAAATTCATAGAGGTAGTAGGGCAATTGCCGAAAACAGCGAGCGGGAAAATTAAAAGGGAAGAGTTGAAAAGTATTTCGGCTTCTGGCTACAAGCCGCAGGCTGCAGACTGAAAAAAGCTGCAAATGCTACAAGAGGCAGAATTTAAAAAGCTAAAAGAGCTATGGGTTGCAAAGGAAACTAAAAACAATGAGGGCTAAAAATGAAAAGCTATAAAGATCTGGATATTTATAAAATAGCGCATGTGTTAGCAGTTGAATTGCACAAAATGACGCTTCAGGGCTTACCAAAATTTGAGATGTATGAGGAAGGCAGTCAAATAAGAAGATCTTCAAAATCAATAGTGTCTACCATAGTTGAAGGTTTTGGGCGAAAGGCTTATCAGCAAGAATTTATTCGTTATTTGACCTATGCTATCGCGTCTTGTGACGAAACAAAGGAACATTTGGAATTATTAGTTGATACAAACTCTTTTAAGGATAAAAATAAGTTTGATAATTGGATGAAAGAATTAGAGTCGTTAGGAAGAAAACTTTTTAACTTTCGTAGAACCGTAGCAAAAGATTTGGAGTAAACGTATGTTTTTTTAGCCTGCAGCTTGGGGCTTGTGGCATGTAGCTTAAAAAGGATTAACCAATGAAAATCTGTACACATTGCGTACTTCCGGAAACATTCCCCAATATCAGCTTTGACGATAAGGGCGTTTGCAATCATTGCCTTAGTTTTAAGGGCGAAGCAAAGCTAAAGGGAGATAAGGCCGAGTATCTTGAAAAATTCAAAGAATTAATCGTAAAAACGCAAAAAACAAGTGATTTCGATTGTACTTTATCCTATTCAGGAGGCAAGGATAGTTCGTATACCTTATATGTTTTGAGGAAAATATTTAATCTGCGGGTTTTAGCTTTGGTTTTTGATAACGGATTTTTATCAACGCAGGCATTAAGTAATATACATATAATGACAGAGACACTTGGAGTTGACTGCCAAATCTTTAAGCCTAATTTTGAAGTGATAAGGAAAGTTTTTAAACACGCGGTTGTTCATCCTATGTATTCTCCTAAAACGCTGGAGCGTGCGAGTACAATGTGCACATCATGTATCGGTCTGGTAAAATTTATATTTTTGAAAATTGCCATAGAAAAAAATATCCCAATGATGGCATGGGGGTGGTCGCCGGGGCAGGCGCCGATCAGGTCTTCAATAATGAAGATAAACCCTGCGTTATTTAAGATGACTCAAGAAGCTTTGAAAAAACCAATGGTGGAAGTTGTCGGCGCGGATATAAATCCATATTTTCTAAGCGATGAACAGTTTAAAGATTCCAAGAATTTTCCTTATAACGTAAGCCCGCTTGCATTCATGGAGTATGATGAAGACAAGATTGTAGAAAAGCTAAAAAGTATGGGATGGCGCGCGCCGGATGATGTTGACGGTAATTCAACGAATTGCCTGCTCAATTCACTGTCTAACCAAATCCATATAAATAGATATAGCTTTCACCCATATGCTTTTGAAATAGCCGAAATGGTAAGATCCGGCGTAATGACAAGAGAACACGGCTTAAAAAAACTATCAGAGTCTGGGGATGCGGCAACCGTTGAAATGGCAAAGAAAAAGCTTGGAATTAGTTGAAGTCACCAGGACATCATGACACAAGGTCACTAGTGAGATATAAATATTTAGAGAATAAACTTGTGACGTGTGACCTTGTGTATTTGAAAGGTAAAATATGTGCGGGATTTGCGGAAATTTTAATTTCAATAAAGAACACATAATCGATGCGGAGATTTTGAAGAAGATGACGCTGGTTATGAATCATCGCGGCCCTGATGAATTCGGTATTTATAAAGATAAAGATATTGGGCTTGGCCACGCCAGGTTAAGCATTATTGACTTATCAGGCGGCCAACAGCCGATTCATAACGAAGATAAATCAGTGTGGATCGTATATAACGGAGAGGCGTTTAATTACCTTGAACTGCGTGAAGAACTAGTAAAAAAAGGGCATCATTTCTATACGCATTCCGACACTGAAGTGCTTGTGCATCTTTATGAGGAAAAGGGGCCTGATTTTGTTAAAGAAGTGAATGGCCAGTTTGCTTTTGTAATTTGGGATATTAAGAAAAAACAACTGATGCTTGCCCGGGACAGGGTGGGGATACGCCCTTTATTTTATTCTGTTGTAGATGGTTCGTTATTGTTTGGTTCGGAAATCAAGTCTATTTTCATGGATAAAAGGGTAGAGAGAACGATTGAGCCTAAAGGGATAGAGCAGTTATTTACTTTTTGGGCAACTCTGCCTCCGGATACAGTTTTTAAAAACGTTTTTGAGTTACCACCCGCTCACTATATGATTGCCAAATCTGGAGTATTGACTACGCGAAGATACTGGGATTTGGATTTTAGCGCAAGTGAAGCTTTATCTAATAGAAGTGAAGAAGCGGTTGCGGATGAATTTTTGTCTTTGCTGAAAGATTCTATCAAATTGCGTTTGCGTGCGGATGTGCCGGTAGCTGCATATCTAAGCGGAGGGATAGATTCCTCATTTATAACAGCATTGGTTAAAAAGTATTTTAATAATCAGCTTAAAACTTTTTCCGTTGCTTTTTGCGATAGCGATTTTGACGAGAGTTCCTTTCAGAATCAAATGAGCCAATACCTTAGTACAGAGCATAGGCAGGTAAGGTGCGATTATTCCGATATTGGCAGGATTATCCCGGACATTATCTGGCATGCGGAGAAGCCGTTGATTCGGACTGCTCCGGCTCCTTTATACCTGCTGGCAAAGTTAGTCAGGGAAAATAATATTAAAGTTGTGCTTACGGGAGAGGGGGCTGACGAGATCCTGGCTGGTTATGATTTGTTTCGGGAGATGAAAATCAGGAGATTCTGGGCAAAATTCCCCGATTCAAAAATACGGTCGGAGCTTTTTGGTAAATTATATAGTTATCTTCCTAATTGGCCCAAGAAGGTGAACGCTTTCTTAAAATCATTTTACCGCACGGATTTATCCGTTGTAAATGACCCTTTGTATTCCCATCTTCCGAAATGGAAAACAACAAAGGGGATAAAGATGTTTTTTTCCGAAGATTTTAAGAATCATTTATCTCAAAGTAAGGGGATGAAGACGATACTTGAGTATTTACCTGGCGGATTTTCGTCCTGGGATCATTTATCGCAGGCGCAATACCTGGAAGTAATAACTCTTTTAAGCGGTAATTTGCTTTCTTCTCAAGGTGATAGGATGATGATGGGCCATTCTGTGGAGGGAAGATTTCCCTTCTTGGATTACCGGGTTATGGAGTTCTGCGCCAAACTTCCTCCTAAACTGCGCCTTCGGGTAATGAATGAAAAATATATTCTAAAAAAAGCCGCTAAAGCGTATTTACCTGAAAATATAATAAACAGGACCAAGCAGGGATACCGCTCACCGGATAGCGCTAGCTTTTTTAAGGGAAAAGAATTCGGCTACGTAACGGATTTACTATCTGAATCCAGCTTAAAGCGGGTTAATTATTTTTCTCCGGCAGCTGTTTTAGAGCTTGTTAATAAATGCAGAAAATTTGAGACTTCTACTATAAGCGCCAAAGACAATATGGCAATAGTCGGGATAATAACAACAATGCTATTAGAAGACATTTTTATAAATAAGTTTGCGTCAAAAGTTCATCTTAATGAGAATATAGCTGTACGATATGTGTCCTGAAGTATTCACAAGACGGTTTATATCTGCAAATTTATGGCAGATGATATATGCTGTTATTGAACGATATATCGGATGATAATTGGAGAAATTAATGGATAGAGATAGAATAATTGAAAAAAAGAAAGAAAAGCGGGGTGAGTTTCTGTATCCCTGTGAACTGGCATAAGGGAATTAGTGCGGGATGTTAAAGGTGCGGGGTTATCGAGAGACGGAATTTTCATCTTTGATTTGTTCCGTGGTAACAAGATACATACGACTGAGTTAATCGAGCCTGTGCTTAATCCGGAAAATCATATTCTGGTAAAAGAATTTAGTCAAATATAGCTTGGAGTCTTAAATTATTACGACATACTCATAAGTAAGTTGTTTAGGGCAACAAGCGTAGATTTTGAAGATTGTTTGAAGATTGTTTGCTTCTTTTTAAATCGAAACATGGTAAGATTGATAGGAATAAACTTATTAATCGTTTTCGTTTAACAGCTTCCTTTGATGTTTCCGAGGAATCAGTGTTAAAAAATCTTGAGTATTTTCTATTAATGCTTAAGAAAGAGGGTTTATGCCATGAATAAAAATGAGTTTGACTTACAATTAAGCGCTTTAGGAGTTGATTTTCTAAATACTAATCAACTGCTTGATGCCAATAAAGTCTTGGCTGATACTGCTGGGAGGAAGGAGCTCCGTTATACTGGGAAGTATTTCCTGTGCTTTTAGCGAACGCTGCTGAACAAGGAGCACTTGATTATACTTTAGCAAAGAAAGAATCCGAGATAGCAGGTAATGAGAAGTCTTTTGATAGTCTTCTGTTTTTGTCACTTGGTTTGTTTAAGGCGCTAGGCCTCAAAATGTCCTGGGCTGGAAATGTTTATGCTTCATTAAGTTCTAAGAACCAAAACCAAGTGATCGTATTTGAAGAAGCTTTTCGTAAAGACAGCGATTTGCGCCTGAATGAGAGGGTGCTTTCCTTGGAACGGGTGAAACTTATATTTCAACGATATTTCAAGCCAGTGGGGAGCTCTATAAATAGTCTTTTTGCGAAAAAAGAGGAATTTGGATTAGAATATTCACTTTCGCAGATATTTTCTCCAAAGCAAAAGGAGCTTTTTTTTAAATTAAAGGAGAAAAACTTACTAAGACGGAAAATGAGTATTTTTCTCGGACTGTACGCAAAAAGGCCATGGCTTTAGCTAATCCCGAATTACACCGCCTTGCAAGGGAGCTTTTAAAGTAGTTATTGCATTAGGTTTCTTAATGTTCCTTGAAGTTTCTTAAAGTTTCGTGTTTTACTTACGCCTGCCCGCCGTGCTTTCCGCCAAAAAACAAGGCGGACATGTGTGGCTGGAGCTAATGAGCTAGTTAGCTTGTCCCGAATGAAGCAACTAACTCTGGTTATGCATCGGGATCCCGCTACTGCGGGGCAGCATTTGCAGCTTGTGTCATATAGCTTTTGCGTCCTTCGTCATAGCGAAGCGATCGTCCCTCGGACGTCGGTTCAGTATGAGACAGCAACTATGAGCTATCAGCTAGTTTGATGGTGGGCACTTAAATAACGTTGGGGAATTATTGGTCGGTAAAGGATTAATTGAGTTCTTGTTGAAAATATGAATATTACAGTTTTGTATCTAATACTTGACAAAAATATGCTTTAAGCATAATATATTATGCGGGAGGCATAAATGTTTACCGAACTTCAAAGTCAAATATTGGCGATTCTTATTGAAAACCCTCAAAAAGAATTCTATTTTAGCCAATTAGGGCAAATCCTGGGGAGACATCCCGGGGTCTTTCAAAAAGGATTGAACTCGCTAGAAAAAGAAGGAGTCATATCAAGCCGTCGCCGAGGGAATCAGCGGTTGCTTTGTGTTAACTCCTCTTATCCTTTTTTTGAAGAAGTGAAATCTATTATTAAGAAAAGTTACGGTATTGAGGGCATGTTACGCGAAATTGTTACACGCATTAAGGAGATCAAAATTGCTTTAATTTACGGAAGTTATCCTAGAGGGAAAATGAGGGTGGAGTCGGATGTTGATTTGCTGGTGGTCTTAAGCAATCTCAAGGCAGAAGATGAGTTGATGATTCGATTAAGTGAAGCGGAAAAGAAAGCGGGACGTGAGATCAACTATAAAATGTATTCTATGGCGGAATTTTTCAGAAAACTCGCGGAAAAGGACCCATTTTTAACTGAAATCTTATCTGAAAGAATTATTCTGATGAAAGGTAAAATCTAATGAACTGGAAAACGTATCTCTCTAGGGGGCTTATTAAAGAACAGAGGCCCAACTTTATGCAGATCAAACGCCAGATTAAGCGCGCTCAAAAGGACTTAAGGACAGTTAGCTTGGTGGTGAATGATGATCCGGAATGGGCATCGACAATCGCTTACCAAGCGATGTTAAGGAGCGGTAGAGCTTTACTTTATGCTCACGGGTATCTTCCTGCGGATGGGCAGCAGCATAAAACTGTTGTGGAGATTACGGGGATAATCTTGGGTAAAGAATATGAGCTTTTGGTAAAGCATTTTGAGCGGATGAGGAAGAAGCGCAACATTTTCTTCTATGAATCAGAAGATGCTAATAATTTGACCGAAGCTCATAAAGCCGCGGAAGCAGCTAAAGAATTAGTGGATCTTCTTAAGCGGAAAATCATAATGCTTGATCCTCAACGATTGTTGAAATTATAGTTTTTCTGAACTAAGTGTTTGTCCCGAATGAAGCAACTAACTCTGGTTATGCATCGGGATCCCGCTACTGCGGGACAGCATTTGTAGCTTGTGTCATATAGCTTTTTCGTCCTTCGTCATAGCGAAGCGATCGTCCCTCGGACGTCGGTTCAGGATGAAACAGCAACTATGAGCTATCGTATCAGTATTCATCATAGTATTACATCTGTGCTATCATGTTTAAACGGAGGTTCAAATTATGTCAATTGTAAATTATCGTTACTCGCTACTTGTTGCTTGCTACTTTTTTACTATGTCGATCTGTGTTACTGGTTGCGGAGGGAAAAACATGAATGTAGATTTAAGTGAACTTAAAGCAATTCCTCAGGAGAAATGTGATGCTTTGGCAAACAAAAAAATATATTTCGGGCATCAGTCGGTAGGGTACAACATAATCGAGGGGGTGGAAGATATTATGTTGGAAATCCCGCAGTTAAAGTTAAACATTAAAGAAACAAACAGTATGGATGATTTTTTAAAACCGGTTTTTGCGCATTCTGCAGTTGGGGTTAATAGTGATCCGTACTCTAAGATAAACGATTTTAGGAAAAATATTGAAAGCGGGATAGGAGAAAAGGCAGACGCGGCTTTTTTTAAGTTCTGTTATGTCGATATAGTTGATGGTGCTGATTATAAAAAAATATTTGAACAATATAAGCGAGCTATTCTTCTATTAGAAGAAAAATATCCGAAAGTTAAGTTCCTTCATTCAACTGTGCCTTTACAGGC
The DNA here is from genome assembly GCA_016213925.1 of Candidatus Omnitrophota bacterium. GTDB lineage: Bacteria > Omnitrophota > Gorgyraeia > B26-G9 > B26-G9 > JACQZH01. The sequence goes on from JACQZH010000035.1 coordinate 10,107, forward strand.
GGCTAATCCTCCGATCAAGGTTTTTATTAAAAAGATGATGGGTAAATCTGATGAAGGACAGCTTAATAATATACAAAGAAATAAATTTAATGAAATGATGATCTCTGAATACGGGTCAAAAGGGAATGTTTTTGACCTTGCAGGGGCAGAGTCCAGTTACGCTGACGGGAAGAGAGAATTTTTTAAAGATAGGAGCAAGAAATACTATAGCATGATTCCTGGATTCTCAAATGACGGCGGCCATTTGAATAAGTTTGGCAGAAAAACAGTCGCGGCTAAACTAATAATTTATTTAAGTTCTAAATTTTGATTGGAAGGGGATTGTTTTATGAGAAAGTTATTGAAGATAATAGGGGATTATCGTGCAAAAATGAAGATTTGCAAGTACAGGCGTTCAATAACTGAAATGATTGAACGCGGGCTAAAGATAGGCAGAAATGTTACTATCGGGCCTACAGCCTGGTTTGATTATGATTACTGTTATTTAATCAGCGTAGGCAATAATTGCGCTATAAGCAAAGGGTCAAAAATATTTGCGCATGATGCGACAGTATATAAATATACCGGCGGATATACGCGTATTGGAAAAGTGGAAATAAAAGATAATTGTTATATAGCCGAGAATTGTATAATCTTGCCTGGAGTTACTATCGGGCCGAATGTCCTTGTTGCCGCGGGCTCTGTGGTTAATAAGGATATCCCGCCGAATTCCTGTGTGGCAGGGGTCCCTGCAAGGTTTTACTCTAAATTTGACGATTTTCTTGAAAAACAAAAAGAAAAGATTGGACAAAGGCCGGTTTTCGATTTTTGCGAAATTATGAAGGGAGTAACTCCTGAATTAAAAGAAAAAATTAAAGAGGCTGTAAAAGATGACGTAGCATATGTACAGGGCTATCAAGGAAGGTTCCCCTGGTTATGGAATGTGGATTAAAAACATGAAAATATTTGGAAGCTTAGTTAAAGATATTAACAAGATTCAGCCATGGATGTTTTTTTATTTGATAAAGAAAGCAGGGATGTTGTTCGAAAGTAGAAAACATCCTAAACATTTATTCCTTTGTTTTTGCGACCATTTTGAACCGTTGAGAGGTTTTTTGCATGAAAAGACAGATGATGCCACAGGGTTAAAAAGAGTTAGAAACTGGGCAGAAAATTATCCGGTTCTTGCGGATAACTATCGTGATTCAGACGGTTATTTGCCAAAGCATACGTTTTTTTATCCGGTTGAAGAATATCGGAAGGAGTTTGTTGATTTACTGGCGGATCTTTGCCATCGCGGGTACGGGGAGCTTGAAATCCATCTGCATCATAGTAATGATTCACAGGATAATTTTATTAGAACTATAAATGATTTTAAGAATTTACTGGTAAAAGAACATGGCTTATTGTCAAAAGACAAGGCAAATAATCAAGTCAAATACGGGTTTATACACGGCAATTGGGCGCTTGATAATTCAAAGCCGGACGGCAGCTGGTGCGGAATTAATAATGAACTTACTTTACTTGAGTTAACCGGCTGTTATGCGGATTTTACAATGCCGTCCGCTCCTGATATTACGCAGACTTCAAAAGTAAACAGTATTTATTACGCGATAGATGATCCGCTGCGTTCTAAATCGCATAATTCAGGAATTGACGCGGAGTTAGGCAAGCCCGATGAAAAGGGATTACTGTGTGTGCAGGGCCCTTTATTATTAAATTGGAAGAACAGAAAATGGGGAGTGATTCCAAAGATAGAAAACAGCAGTGTGAATACGGATGAAAGAATTAAATATGAGCGTTTGAATTTATGGGTTAACGCGCGGATTGAGGTTAAGGGGAACAGCAATCTGGTTTTTGTGAAATTACATACACATGGCTGCGTGGAAAATAATACGGAATATTTATTTAAACAGGGTTTTAACGATTTATTCTCGGCGCTAAAGAAATATAATGAAAACAACGGCTGCGCGATACATTATGTCAGCGCTAGGGAAATGGTGAATATAATAAAAGCGATAGAAATAGATAAGTTTGAAGGTTGTGATGTAAGAGGGGCTAGAAATTATAAATATAAAGGTGTTTGGGAAAAATAATGGAAAATTCGGTTTGGCGTTTATTGCTTAAATCCGGTGTTAATGGGCAGGGTGTAATTCTTGAGGGGAAACCAATAGATATCAAGAATTTTGAGTTTTCTGAAGTAGATGCTGTGATCTTAAATTTATTAACAGAAACCGATATTGATGTTTTAAACAGTGTCAGGCCTTTTTGCAGTTTAGTTAAGCAGAAAGGGCAGATATGCATAGTTTTTGGTAATAAATACAGTTATTTAAAATTAAAGCGCCATAGAAGCCTTTTTTTTAAACAGATATTTTTTTTGGGTGTTATTAAAAGGATACTTTTAATAAACGGTTTTCGTAGTTTTAAAGTTTATTTTTTGCGGCCACGGGGACAGGAAGTGTTTGACATTGCTGATGGAATAAAAATTAAATCTCAAAATGCAGATTTTAAAGAGAAAATCTTAAATAGCGTATTATTTCAATGGGCGCAACCGGCATATGTTTTGATTGCGGATAAGGGCATAGATATAAGCCGAAGTTTTCTTGACGAGTTTAATGAAGTGAACGGGTTAAAAGGTAATTTTAAATGTTTAATGGGGCATCCAAATACACTTTTGCTTATCTTTGAAGATAAAATAGCCAGGTTTCCTTTGGATAGGCTTAGCGAAGCCCGCTGCCGTTTAAATAACAGTATTATTAAGCGGCTTGCTTATTCAAGTATAGCGGGCCTTGTGCCGAAATCAATAAAGTCAGGCAGGTTTAACGGGCAAAAATATTTTTTAGAGAGCAGGATTAACGGGAAAGCTTTCGATGAACCGCGCGCTTATATGAATTCATTGCTGTTTAAGGCGGCAGGATTTATCACAAAATTCCATAAAAATAATGCTAATGAAATAATTATTGATAATAATAACTATAAAAAGCTTTTTGGCAGGGGGTTTAAAATAATTGGACGCTATCTTAAAGATAATGAGTTGCGGTTATTGAATAAAATAAATAATTATATAAAAGAGAATGCTATTGGTAAAAAGATAAAAACAGTTATGTTGCATGGGGATTTTAAGATTGAAAATGTACTTTTTGAAACAAACAGCCATGAAATACAAGGTGTAATAGACTGGGATTTATCAGAGTTTAATGGGTTGCCTTTTTTGGATATTTTTTATCTGTTGATCTATAAGGACAACTTGTTTTCGGCTAAACCGATAATGCAAATTTTTCGGGAAAGGTTTTTATTCGGGCAGTTTAATGATGAAGAAGAGCAGATTATCAGTGCTTATTTTGCGGAAGTTGGGATAAATAAGGATTGGCTGGAAATATTGCTGATTATGTGCTGGGTACATCATATCAGTAAAAGATATGCGCAGCAGCTTAGGTCTTCTGCCGCGGGTTTTAAACAAGAGAACATAACTGGTGTTATGAATAAAATATTCGAAAGAATAAATATTTATGTCTAAAGCAAAATTGTTGGCAAAGAGTTCGATGATGGGAACGATTGATTTTATAGCGCAGGTTTTAATCGGCCTCTATATGATGCCGTTTATCATTCATTCTCTAGGAGATAAAATGTATGGTTTGTGGGCGGTAGTCGGTTCTTTTATGGGGTTTTACGGTATGTTTGACTTTGGGCTTGTGATTGCCAGCCAGCGTTATATTTCCAAGGCTTTAGGTAATAAAGATTATGAGCAGGCAAATAAAATAATAAATACTTCATTTGTTTTGTTTTCCTTAATTGGCTTCGCTGTTTTAATATTTTCCTTATTAATCGTGATTTTCGCGCCGTATCTGATTAAAAGCACGCAGGAGATTGAGCTTTTCAAGAAGGTCATTATTATCATGGGGCTAAGCCTGGCAATCGGATTTCCGATGCGTGTCTTTTCAGGAATAATGGTTTCGCATATAAGGCATGATTTATATGTGTGGTCGGAACTGATTAAACTTGTTGTGAGAACAATTTTTGCGATAGCAGCCTTAAAAATTGGTTATGGAGTTTTAGCCCTGGCTATAATAACTGCTTTTTCAGAGGTTTTTGCCTATGCTGTAAAATTTATTATTGTCAAAAAGAAATTCAAATATGTCAGAATATCAAGGAAATATATTGATAAAACTATTTTAAAACCTATGTTTGGCTATAGTGTTTTCAGCTTTATTATCCGAGTAGCCCAGCAGCTTAGAGGAGGGATTTCTAATTTTATAATTGCCGGTTTTTTAGGATTGAGCCAGGTAACAATTTACTCGATCGCTTTTAATTTAATCCAGTATTTTATAAGGTTTATAAGCAGTTCTATCGGCGGGCTGATGATCCCGGTTTTCAGCCAATATGAAGGTAAAAATGATTATATTGCTATCAGGGAGAAATTTATTTTAGTCAGCAGGATCACAGGATATATAACAATGCTTATTGGCGGCGTCTTGATAATATTCGGCAGAGTTTTTATCGAACGATGGGTTGGCAGCGAGTATTTAATGGCATATACTTTATTGGTTATCCTATGTGTTCCGGCTATGATGAATCTTATGCAGAATGCTTCGGTGGAGGTAATGCTGGGAATTTCCAGGCATAAGGCTATAGCTATGTTGACAATATCAGAGAGTATCGCAAATCTTTTGCTTAGTTTATTACTGGTCAAGAAATATGGCTTGATTGGCGTGGCTTTAGGGTATGCGGTCCCAACCTTCATTGTGCGTGTTTTTATGCAGCCGCGCTATGTTTGTAAAGTTATAAAGCTTGATTTAAACGAATATTATTTCAATTTGCTTGTTCCAGTCTTGCTTAAATCAACGCTTATCCTTACAACACTTTGGATTGTTTTTAACCCGATTGTGAGGCCTAAGTATTCATCCTTGCTGCCAATCGGCACATGTGCCGGTATTTTATTTGTTGCCGGAGTATTTTTCTTTTGCCTGAATAATCAGGATAGGCAATATATCAAAAAATTAACTCACAGGTAATTATTAAGGAAACGATCGATGCTTATTGTATATCTGTATTTTATTGCGATTTTCATTCGTCCGCAGGATTGGGTAAAAGTTTTTTTTGCCTGCCCGATAGTGGATATTCTTATCGGCATAGGGTTAGTTGCTGTGTTCCTGTCTTTAGGTGATGGAAAAATAAAAGTAAAATTTCCGGCGCTGTTTTTTATTATAGGTTATTTGATAGTAATTTTTCTGTCTAATTTTGCGCAGGGCAATTTCCCCGCAGCTGTTGAATTTTTCCTGTTTCATCTTAAAAGAGCCGCGAGTTTTTTGGTGCTGATATTTTTGCTTAATTCAACTGCTAAATTAAAGAAAGCAATCGGTTTTTTTGTTTTTTTGGCGGTATTGCTTGTTCTTCAGGGGATGTATCAAAAAGTAAATGGTACCGGCTGGGCCGGACAATCTTTGGTGCAAGATGTGCGTATATGCTGGGTCGGCATGTGGGACGGGCCGAATGTGCTTGCTCTTGTTTTTATTATTGCCGCAGTGTTTTCATTGAACAGTTTTTTGAATAGCGTAAATTTTTTAGAAAAGGCCAGGCCGTTAATTGTTTTTGCTTGCTTATGTTATGGGATTTACTTGACAAATTCAAGAGGCGGATTTGTGTCTTTACTGGCATGCCTTTTTTTATCTTTTCTTTTTAAAGTGAAAAATAAGGTTAAAGCTATAATTCTGGGAGGGCTGATTTGTTTAGTCGTATTTACGGTTGCCGCGCCTTCTCGGATGGCAAATATACAGGGTGAGTCATCAGCTCAAGAGCGTTCCTGGACATGGGAGGTGGCTTTGACGCTTGCAAGGGCAAACCCTTTATTCGGTATAGGCAAGGGGATGTTTTATAAACAACATAATTGGTATGCGCATAATAATTTTGTGCAGGTTATGGTTGAAACCGGATTTACCGGTTTGTTTTTATTTATAAGTATCATGTATATTTCTTTAAAAGGGCTGCGTAAAGTATATTTGATTAGCAAAGATAAACAAATAATTGAAAAAGAACCTGGTTTAGCGGATATCGCGAAAACGATTGGGATAGCATTGATTGTTTTTAATGTTTGTACTTTTTTTGTTACAATGGAACTAGAAATATTATATATATTACTGGCTTTTTGTTTTGCTCCACTGGTGATTGTTAAGAAATATTCGGCTGATTTCAAACTTACTTTTGATATAAAAGATTTTTTTATAGTAAGTATAGCCATGGTTGTCTTAGTCTCTATCGTGGCAGTAATAGCTATTAAAAATCTTGTATAGGCAGTGATTATGAAAAATAAAAAGAATATTCTATTTGTTAATTATTCTCTTGGCGTAGGAGGGATAGAGACTCTCATATTGGAGCTTTGCCGCAGGCTGGATAAAAACAAATTTAAGCTTTCAATATGCGTATTCGAAAAACAAGGCAGGCTGGAACCGGAGTTTAAGCAATTAGGGGTTGATGTGTTTATAATCGAGAAAGGTAAAAGGGCGGATTTTGTACTTCCTTTCAAAATAGCGGCATTGATAAGAAAATATGGAATTGATATCGTGCATACGCATAATCAGACTGCCTGGCTTTATGGCGGGATTGCCGCTTTTTTTGCCGGAGTAAAGCTTGTGCATACAGAGCATACAACCGCTGATTATCACAATTATCATACCCAGCGGTGGATATTTATTGAAAAAATATTATCTTTTTTTACGGATAAGATTACTACTGTTGCCGGAAGTGTCGCGGATTTTATGAAAAAAAAAGTAAAAATCTCTCCGGATAAAATAGAGGTGATCCATAACGGGATTGAAGCGGATATTTTTAATTTAGAAATTGATGCCGCGGGAAAGAAAAAAGAACTTGGGCTGCCTGATGGCTGTTTGGTAGCGGGCAATGTTGCCAGGCTTTTTGAGGCGAAAAACCACAAGGGGTTGATCAGCGCTTTTAAAAAGGTGGCCGAGGAAATCCCGAACGCGTATTTATTGATTGCCGGTGACGGGCCGTTAAAAAATACATTAATAAAACAAATCGACGAAGAAGGGCTTGGGCAAAAAGTGAGGCTGCTTGGCAGTAGAAGAGATATCCCGGAACTTTTAAAGGTGCTGGATGTATTTGTGTTAACGTCTTTTCGAGAAGGGCTGCCTATTGTGTTGCTTGAGGCAATGGCTTGCGGGCTGGCAGTAGTAGCTTCTGATGTAGACGGTAATACCGAACTGGTTAACAACGGAGAAACCGGCATAATTGTCAGCCCTGATGTTACTGAATCGATATCTAAAGCGATAATAGATATTTTAAGCAATAGGCATATGGCTAAAGCTATGGCGGATAAAGGAAGAGATCGCGTAAAAAGAGAATTTTCTTTTGAAACCATGACTGGAAAGTACGAAAATATTTATGGGCAGCTTATTGTGAAAAAGAGCTGCAGTAAGGAATGAATAAATGAAACCTTTGATCAGCGTGATAATACCGGCATTTAATTGCGTAAAATATATAAGGCAGACATTAGATTCCGCGTTGTCGCAGGATTATGAAAACTTCGAAATCATATGCGTTGATGACGGCTCGACAGATAATACTTTAAATATACTGCGGGAATACAGCAGGAAATTCCCGGATAAGGTGAATGTTCTTACGCAGAAAAACTCAGGCCCGGCAGCGGCAAGGAATCTTGGCATAAAAAAATCCAGGGGTGAATTTGTCGCTTTTCTCGACTCGGACGATATCTGGCTCGCGGAAAAATTAAGTTTACAGTCAGAGGTATTGTTAAGGGATAAAAATATTGCATTTGTGCATGCTGATTTTGCTTATTTTAACGATGAGGAAGAAGAAAAAAAATCGGAGTTTTGCATAGCCGAGAAAAAAAAATTCAGCGGGGATATATTTCACGCTTTATTTAAGAAAAATTTTATTTTGACTTCTTCAGTGCTGGCAAGAAAAGAGATTTTGGAAAAAACCGGCTTAATGGATGAAGGGTTTAGAATGTCGGAAGATTATGAGTTATGGCTTAGAATTGCGCAAGGCAGCAAAGCTGGTTATGTGGATAAAGCGTTGGTTAAATACAGGAAACATTCGCAAAGCATGACAACGGATAACATTGAAAGGACTTATAGCTGGGTTGAAAAAGCGACGGAAAAGATCATTAAATCTTTTCCTGAAAAAAGGGCGGAGCTTCTGAAAATTGCGAAATTCAGGTATGCTAAAAATTACTTTACTATAGGGTATCATTATATGATAAAGGACCAGTTTCTAAAGGCAAGAAAAAATTTCGAAGCGTCCTTGAAAAATAAATTCTCGTTTTCCGTTTTGAAATATTATTTAATGACTTTTTTTCCGTTTAAGGTTATTAAAAATTTAAGGCGGCTAATAAATAAAGCGTAAGTAATATATGATTAAAAAAAATATTCTTATTGTTTCGAATTTATATCCAAATCCGCTGGAGACTAACCGGGGAATTTTCGTTGAAAGCCTTGTGCGGGAGCTTAGAAATAACTGCGATGTGGCTGTGCTGTGCCCTTTACCTTGGTTTCCTAAAAGTGGCTTATTGAAAAAATTTAGAAGCTGGCATAAATTTGCTTTGATAGGCGGGAAATATTGTATTAACGGCCAGGATGTATTATGCGTGAAATATATCGCGTTTCCTAAGCTGGGATTTTCGCACGCGGTTGCCGTGTTTTTAGGTATTTTTTTTGAAATGAGGAAGTTAATAAAAAGTAAAAGTATTGATGTTGTGAACGCGCACTGGCTTTTTCCTGACGGGGTAGCGGCTTGCCTGGCTGGCGTAATTTTAAGGGTGCCGGTTGTTTTAACAGCGCACGGCACGGATATAAATATGTATCTAAGTATGCCGTTACGAAAAATGCAGATAATTTGGGCGTTAAAAACTTGTGATGCCATAACCGTTGTAAGCAGTAAACACAAGGAAAAATTAGAGCAAGCAGGTATTGAAAAAGATAAGATTCAGGTTATAGGAAATGGTTTTAACAGCAATTTTGCGCTGATGGATAAAAAAGAATGCCGGCAAAAGCTTGGGCTTGGGATTGAAAAAAAGATTGCTTTATTTGTGGGAAGGATCGTAGAAGTAAAGGGATTGGGCCTGCTTATAGAGGCGGTTAAACACTTAGGCGTGGAATTTAAAAAAGAATGGGAAGTTTTTATTGTTGGTGACGGAAAACTGAAGAACTATTATATGGAGATGGTAAAAAGATATAAGCTTGAAAGCCAGATAAGTTTTTTTGGCGAAAAGCCGCATGATCAGATTCCTTGCTGGCTGGGGGCATGCGATATGCTGATTCTTTCCAGCATAAGTGAAGGATGCCCTACCGCGTTGATAGAAGCATTGGCATGCGGCAGGCCGGTTATCAGTTCAGCAGTTGGAGAGGTGCCTAACCTTATCCATGAGGGCAAGAACGGGTTTTTGTTTAATTCCGGAGATGTCCGAGGCCTTGGAAATGCTATTGTAAAAGGATATGAAACTTCCTGGGATGAAGCAGAGATCACCGCTTCTGTAAAAGATATGAGCTGGAAAAATATTTCGGAAAAATATCTGGAGATTTATAATAAAGCAGGCTTGATATATGGTAAAATTAGTTAAGTGGGTATTAAATAAAAGCGGTATAATAATGTACAGAGGCAACCCTAATATTTCAAAAGTTGCTTTAACTTTTGATGACGGGCCGCATCATGAGAATACGATAAAAATTCTGGATATCCTTAAGCAAGAAAATATTAAAGCGACTTTTTTTGTTTCAGGCAAATGCGCCGAAGATTATCCAGGCATTGTAAGGGCTGCGTTTGCTCAAGGGCATTTAATCGCGAATCACTCGTATGAACATGAAAAAAAAGTTTCTTTAATAGAAGGTTATAAAAAAACCGAAAATATAATAAAAGATATTACCGGCAGGCAATCCGGATTTTTTCGCCCGCCATGGGGTAAAGTTGACTTAAGGCAGATTGGTTTTGCGCTTACAAAAAAAATAAGGATAGTTTTATGGTCTTTTGACAGCGCGGACTTCGAACTGAAAAAATCCGAGGAAGTGGCTGGAAATATTTCAGGTGCGAAAATAAATAACGGTGAAATCATACTTCTGCATGATGATTATAGTCATACGGTTGGAGCGCTGCCTGAGATTATTTCCGGACTAAGGGAAAAGGGTTTTGGTTTTTGTACAGTTGAGGAATTGTGCGGGAGTGGACAATGAAGTTATTATATTATCATCGGACAAGATGTACCGGGGCGGACGGCACGCATATAAAAGGAGTAGTGAAAGGTTTTCAGCAGCTTGGATATGAAGTTAATATATTTTCGCCTGCAGGCTTTGACGCGGAATTTAAACAAAGCCCGGTAAAATTTCCAGTGGAGAAAAAGCATAAAAATAAGCTGCTTTTGAATCTGCCTAGGCCTGTATTTGAATCGTTTGAATTGCTTTATAATATTGCGGCTTTTTTTAAATTATTTTTTTATATGTTAAGGAAAAAATATGACTTTATATATGAAAGGTATGCTTTTTTAAATCTGGCGGGAACTGCTATCGCCGGGATTTTTAAAAAACCTTTATTTTTAGAAGTTAATTTTACGACGAAAACAGAGGTTTATCCAAAGCGCAGCGGTTTTTTTAGTTTCCTTGAGAAGATGTTTGAGAATAATGCCTTTAGGCGAGCGGCGCTTATTATAGTGATTTCGGATGAGTTGAAAGAGAGCATTGCTTGCGGCGGAATCGAAAAGGGAAAAATAATTGTTTTGCCTAACGCGGTTAATTTGGAGCAGTTTAAAAATTTTGAAAAATCAAAGAAAGTAATGGCGGAATTAAATCTTGATGAAAAAGAAAAGATCGTAGGTTTTGTCGGAAGTTTTTATCCTTGGCATGGGCTTGATTTTTTATTGGATGCGTTTAAAATGGTTTTAAAGGATATGAAAAATGTGAAATTACTGCTTTTAGGCGACGGGCAGATGGCGGAACATTTAAAAGCAAGAGTAGAAAAAGAAGATATGAACGGCGCAGTTATATTTACCGGGCGCGTTGGCCAGGATTTTTTGCAGGATTATATGTCGTTATTTGATATCGGAGTTATGCCGGATTCAAATGATTATGGTTCTCCAATGAAAATATTTGAATATATGGCGATGAAAAAACCTATAGTCGCTCCGCGTCTTGCGCCGATTGTATCTGTGCTTGAGCATGGCAGGGAAGGGCTGCTTTTTGAGAAAAAAAATATCGAAGAATTTAAAGCCGCTTTGAAAAAGCTTCTTGATGATGAAGTTTTGTGCAAAAAAATGGGGGAAAACGGAAGAGAAAAAGTCGCGCGCTTGCATACCTGGGATAAAAATGTTAAAAAGATGATAAGCTTATTTGAAAAAAATAAAAAAACGGAGAGTTGAATTTATGAAACAGGTAATACAAAGTTACAAGAACGGCAAGCTGGAATTAGCGGAAGTCCCTGTACCCTTATGTAAATCAAGCGGATTATTAGTAAAAAACATGAATTCGCTTATAAGTATCGGTACGGAAAAACTGATGATAGATATCGCTAAAAAAAGCCTGCTTGGCAAGGCCCAGGCAAGGCCTGATTTGGTAAAGCGCTGTATAGATAAAGCGAAGAAGGAAGGATTAATAAATGTTTATAGGGAAGCAATGAACCGGCTTGATGAACCGGTTGCCCTAGGATATAGTTCCAGCGGAATAATAATTAAAGTTGGTTCGCAGGTGGAAGGGTTTAAAGAAGGCGAGAGGGTGGCTTGTGTCGGAGCCGGATTTGCGTCGCATGCCGAGATTATCTGGGTGCCGGAAAATATGTGTATAAAATTGCCGGATGAGGTCAGCTTTGAAGCAGGCGCGTTTTCTATGCTTGGCGGAATAGCAATGCAGGGTATCAGGCTGGCTGATTTATCTTTTGGCGAAAATGCAACTGTAGTAGGATTGGGTTTGCTGGGGTTATTGACTGTGCAGATGCTGAATTCTTATGGCTGCCGGGTTATCGGTGTGGATATTGATGAGCGCAAAGTAACTATGGCGAAAAGAATGGGGGCAAGCCTCGGTTTAGCAGTTGGAAAAGATGATGTAACCGCTGCGGTAGAAAATTTTACCAGGGGATATGGGACTGACGCGGTTATTATTACAGCGGCAACACGGGATAATTCCACACTGGAATTAGCGGAAAATATTTGCCGTAAAAAAGCGAATATAGTCCTTGTAGGAGTCGCGGAGATCAGCCTTACCCGCAAAAGTTTTTGGGAGAAGGAACTTTCTTTTACAGTATCAAAAGCTGCCGGGCCGGGAAGCATTGAGCCTATTTATGAACAGAAAAACTATGATTATCCGATTGAGTACGTGCGCTGGACACAGAAGCGCAATATCGAGCAATTTATTGACTTGATTGCGGATAAAAAGGTTGTAATCGATGATTTAATAACTCAAAGGTTCAAGATTAGACAGGCGCTGGAAGCGTATGATATGATTATTTCCGGTACACAACAGTGTATTGGGGTTCTGCTGGAATATTCAGAGGCCCAAGATACGAATAAATCGGATGAAAAGGTGTTTTCCCAAAAGGAAATTATAAACAAACCGGGAAGTAAAAATGCCGGCCTTATCGGCGCAGGTATGTTTACAAAAAATATCCTTTTGCCGGCTTTGCGGAAAGTAAAGGATGTTAATTATAAAGCTGTGGCAACTACTTCCGGGATGACATCCGCTCATATAGCCAAGCGGTACAACTTTGATTATTGCACGACGAACTATAAGGATCTTTTGAAGGATGAAAGCATAGACCATATTATAATAACTACCAGGCATGACCTGCACGCGCGGATGATTATCGAGGCGCTTGAAAACAAGAAGAATGTTTATATTGAAAAACCTTTGTGTATTAATTATGATGAATTAAGGCAGGTCGCGGGTATTTATAAAAAAGCGGTTGATAACGGCCTTAAGCTGATGATAGGGTTTAATAGAAGGTTTAGTCCTTTAGCCCAGGAAGCAAAAGAATGTTTTAAGGCAAGAACAGCGCCTTTATGCATGAATTACCGTGTAAATGCCGGGTTTATTCCTAAGGAACATTGGACACAGGATCCTGCAGTGGGCGGAGGAAGGATAATCGGAGAAGTTTGTCATTTTATAGATTTTCTTCAGTTTATCTGCGGGGCGTATCCTGTTTCAATATTTGCCGAGTCGATTTCCGGAAATACCGGAAAATATCTTGAAGGCGATAATGTGGTTTTAAGCATAAAATTCAGTGATGGCTCGATAGGTACGATCACGTATGCTGCCTTAGGCAGCAAGGCTTTTTCCCGGGAAAGAGTCGAGGTTTTTGGAGAGGACTCGGTGCTGGTAATCGACGATTTTAAGACAGCTTCAATTACAAAAGCCGGGCGGCAAAAAAACATCAAAAAGATGTCGCAGGATATGGGCTATACCGAAGAAATGGAATATTTTTTTAATTCGCCAAATTTTAAAGCGGACGAATTGTTCAGGGGATATCTTTACACGGCATTGGCAACAATTAAGGCAGTAGAGTCAATTCAGGAAAAAAGGCGATTGGCGGTTAATATTGATGAATTAGTTATAGAGGAGGCTGCTTAGGATGAGATGGTTGATAATTAACGCGTATTTTCCTCCGGAAATAGGTTCCGCGTCATTCTTATTTTTTGAGTTGGGGCAGCGGCTAGAGCAGAAAGGGCACAACGTTACCGTGCTTACCGGGTTCCCTCGTTACAACATAGATAAAGATAAACTTGAGCAAAAATATAAGCAGGGGATTTTTTTGACGGAAGATATAAAAGGCATGAAGGTTTTACGTTCAAGGCTTCCGGAATTTCCCCGCTATATTCCGATATTAAGAGGTATGGATCATCTGGTAATGGCAGGTATCTTTTTAATCAGAGGGTTATTTATAAAAAAAAGAAATTTTGACCGTATATTGGTTTACTCTCCTCCTTTGCCGTTAGGTTTGACTGCTTTTGTGTTGTCTAAGATAATGGGGATTCCGTTCATATTTAACGTGCAGGATCTTTTTCCTCAAAGCGCGATAGACTTAGGAGTATTGCAAAGTAAGTTTCTCATCAGGCTTATGGAGAAGATGGAAAGTTTTATTTATAAAAAAGCGGATTGCGTTACTGTCCATTCGCAAGGCAATAAAAAACATGTATTGTCTAAGGGGGTAGACAAGAACAGGGTGGTTATTGTGCCAAACTGGATTGATACTGACGCGGTAGAGCCGGGTGAGAAAAATAATGATTTTCGCAAGGAATTTGAGCTGGGTGATAAATTTATAGTTTCATTTGCCGGTGTAATCGGTTATTCGCAGGACCTGGATACAGTAATAGAGGCCGCTTCTTTAATTAAGGAAAAAGACATATTGTTTCTTATTGTGGGAGACGGTGTGGAAACAGAGCGTTTAAAACAAAAAGTGTCGGATAAAGAGCTTTCAAATGTAAGGTTTTTACCAATGCAGCCGAAAGATAAATACATAAAACTGCTTGCCGCGTCAGACGCTTGTTTTGTGAATTTGCACAAGAGCGTAAAAACTCCGGTAGTTCCTTCAAAACTTTTGAGTATCATGGCAGCGCAAAGGCCTGTTGTGGCAAGTTTGCCGTTAACCGGGGACGCTCCGCTGATAATCAAAGAAAGCGCTTGCGGTATTTGTGTTGATGCAGGAGATTATAAAGGGCTTTCACACGCAATTATGAAGATATATACGGATAAGCCGTTAAGAGAAGAATACGCGAGAAACGGAAGAAAATACGCGAAGGAAAAATTTTCCTTAGATAAATGCGTTTTACTCTATGAGAATTTATTAACATAAAGAAATAAAGGGAGGATTAAAATGGATAAATATTTGAAATATTATGAGGGGAAAAGAATACTGGTAACCGGAGGTGCCGGGGCGGTAGGATGTATTCTTGTAAGAAATTTGCTGGGGTTGAACGCTTCAGTGATTGTTTTAGATGATCTTAGCTCAGGGTATACCTGGAACCTGCCGCAAAATGACCAGAGACTGCTTTTTGTTAAAGGCGATGTGGTTAATGAGGTAGACTTAAAAAGGGTGTTTAACGAAGAGCCGCAGATTATATTCCATCTGGCGGCGTTTTTTGCCAACCAGAATTCCGTGGATTATCCTGAACGTGATTTGAATACCAACGCGTTAGGCACATTGCGGCTTTTGCAGTACAGCGCTATGTACGGCAAGCTTGAGCGTTTAGTCTATTCGTCAAGCGGCTGTTCAATTTATCCTTCTGACGCGCCGATGCCTTTTAAAGAAGATTTAAAGGCAAGTTTGTTCATGGGCACGCCGTATCAGATAACAAAGATGGTCGGAGAATTGTACATGAATTATTTTTATAAGATTAAAGGGGTTCCCGTATCTAACGCCAGATTCTTCAATTCTTACGGAGCCGGTGAAGTCCCCGGGCAATACAGGAATGTTATCCCAAACTTTATATTTTGGGCAATGCAAAACATGTCACTACCGATTACCGGCACAGGAGAAGAAACAAGAGATTTTACTTATGTCGGAGATATTGTTGACGGATTGTTAAGAATGGGTTTTATGAAAGAAGCTATCGGAGAAGCGTTTAATCTGGCGGCAGGCAGGGAAATAAAGATTATTGACCTTGCAAATATGGTAAACAGGCTTACCTCTAATGATAAGGAAATAAAATACCTGCCGCGCAGGAAATGGGATACAAAAACAAGGCTTTTAGCCTGCAATGAAAAAGCGAAAAAAGTTTTAGGATTTAATCCTAATCCTGACTTTGAGGTTGGTTTAAAAGAAGCGGTTGGCTGGTTTAAGGAGAACTGGGAAGAGATAAAAAACAGCGCGCAATTCGGCCCTGGAGCGTCATCTGCCGTAAGAGGGAAAAGTTGATTTTATTGCACAAAAGATTAAATTTATTGACAAATTTTTTATATTGAGAGAGCATATATATAAATCCGGATTTTGACTGCCTGGAGGCAGGCAGTCAATAGGAAAAATCCGCCTGGCAATAAAAATTTATTTTAAAGGTTTAATTATGATAATAAAAATTAAAAAAAGAAGTAAAGAAAGCGTTTTTTTTATGTTTTATTTTTTCTTTATTTTTTTTCTTTCAACGACCGCGTTTGCCGCGACTTATTACGTTGACAGCAATGCAGCTAATGATAGCGGGATTGGTTCCTCTTTAAATCCTAAAAAATATATTTACTCCGGCATTCTGCTTATGAGCAGCGGAGACACTTTGATTATCAAAGACGGTACTTATACAAGCAATAATGACCGGATCAGGGGAGTGCCTAGCGGTACTTCAGGTAATTACACGACTATAAAGGCTGAAAATGATTTTGGAGTTATTTTAGAAGGCTTAAGAGCAGGCGACGGTTTGGCAAGTGAAGAGGCGATTGTTAATTTGTATAATAAAAGCTGGGTAACGATAGAAGGCTTAATATACTTTATCGGCAATCGAAATGTATAATAGCGACCATTGCCGTTTGAGAAAAATAGGTATTAAAAACGGAGTGCACCCGGAAGCGGAGTATGGAGGCGCAATCAGTGCCAGCGGTAATGAATATTGTTTATTCGAAGATATTTTTATTTGCGGTATGATGCGCTATGGGATAAACGTAGGCGGAGGCAGCAGTAACTGTGATAATATATTGAGAAGAGTAGTAGCAAGGTGGGAGTACTGCACTACAGCACAGCCCCGGGCGGCAATAACTGTTTACGGCGGAAGCCAGGGAACTCCTCCTTGTGAAAATATTTTACTTCAAAATTGCATAGTTATAGATGGCAATAGCGCTAGCGGATCAACATTTACCGGAGGATTCAGTGTCCCTCATGAAACTTCTAATGTGCATAGATACGGATGTATAAGTTTAAATAATGGCGGTTATGGATTCCATTCGTCGGAGGATGAGTTATCTCATGATAACACAAATACGCATTGCGTTGTTTGGGATAGCGGCAATGGAATGTGGTGGAGGCATTTGGCAAGCGGGACATCGGGCGCGTATAATTGCACTTTTGAAGATACCGGGCCGGCAGGCTCATCGGATGCCGGGCGTGGAAGTATTTATGAATGTGAGGCAAAGGATAATGTTTTTATTAATTGTAATGCAGCAAATATGACGGCATCAGGTAATGTTACGAGTAACAGGGGTGATTTTACTTATATTATAAGATCTCCGATAGCAGGAAAGGGAGCGACAATTGAGAAAAAAATGGGAGTAACAGGAACTTTATATGGAGAAAACGGATATAATTTACTGCAGGATGGTACTAATGAACAGGCTGATGAAAACTTGTGGCCCTGGCCTTATGAAGATAAGATAAAAGAATTATTTACCGAAGTGAATGCCCCGCCTTCAGGCTATGGGTTGTCTCCTTTAGATAATGATACGACTCGAGGTTTTTGCGCAGGGGGAGATTTTTTCGAGTATTCAGACGGCGTTCCGGTACGCAATACCTTAACCCGGTATATCTGGGAATATTATTCAGGAAATCCAATGCCGGTTTTGTACGATGCGCCAACCGGATTAGGGGCAGTGGCAGCAGAAACGGAAATCAGTTTGAGCTGGACAGAAATATATAAAATGGAAAGCGGATTCCGCATAGAAAGAAAGACGGATATAGGCGGAACTTATGAGCAAATAGCGGATGTCGGCGCGGATGTAATTTCATATAATGATACTGGATTAGCTATGGAAACCACTTATTATTATAGAATTAAGGCTTATAATTCCATGTTTGAGTCGGATTACTCGAATGAGACTCATGCGAAAACCGGATATATCCTGAATCCTCCCACAAGCTTTCGGTTATCAGATGATTCGAGCATGCTTTGCTGGTATTATAATCCCAGTGATGTTCCGGGATATGATGCTGCGGGCTTTAAAATAGAGCGCGTAGAGGGAAGCATTTTAAGTCCAGAAATTACAGAGATAAAATTAGCGGATCCGGCGAAGTTATATTATGAAGATACTGGCTGCGTAAGCGGCATAAACTATTATTACAGGATAAGGGCATATAATGATAAGGCTGATTCGATATTTTCCGATTGGGTTGGGCCGGTAACTATTTTATCAATAGGCGATGCCGAAGAACCTGCGCCGGATTCTCCTGCTCCTCCTGTGTCTTCTCCTGCGGCGAGCAGCAGTAACTCCGGCGGAGGCGGTGGCGGAGGATGTTTTATCGCGACTGCTGCATATGGGACACCTATGGCAGAGCAAGTAAAGATATTTAAAAAAATAAGGGATGAGTATTTGCTAAATAGTAAAAGCGGAAGAGCTTTTATAGGTTTATATTACGGCTGCAGCGTTCCTATTGCGGATTACATATCCAAAAGAAATTGGCTAAGAAAAATAGTTTGTATTCTTCTTGAGCCGATTATTTTTACAGCCGGTCAAATAGATTAATAATATTAAGAATATTAAGAAATAAATTTCTTCTAAAGAAAAATTTTTCTTGAAAGCCAGCAAAATAATCTCCTTTTATTTTAAAAAAAACAGAAAATCCCTTGTTTTCCCTGAAAGGGAATTGGGATAATAGTTTTATTAAATCTGTTTATAGCTTGGCATATGGATTGCTATAAAGTAAATGTATACGCCGAAGTTTAGGGGCTTATTGGTAGGGCTATTGTATAGATTAACTAATAAAGGATAGAAAATGAAGATAAAAATCAAAAAAAGAAGTAAGAAAAGCGTTTTTTTTATGTTTTATTTTTTCTTTGTTTTTTTTCTTTCAACAACCGCGTTTGCCGCGACTTATTACGTTGACAGCAGCGCGGCTAATGACAGCGGTAATGGTTCTTCTGCTAATCCAAAAAAATATATTTATTCCGGTATCCTGCTTATGAGCAGCGGAGATACGTTGATTATTAAAGACGGCATTTATTCAAACAATAATGATAGAATAAGGGGAATGCCAAACGGTACTTCGGGTAATTACACGACGATTAAGGCAGAGAATGATTTTGGAGTTATATTGCAAGGTTTATCAGTAGGAACCGGGTTAGCCAGTGAACAGGCAGCGGTGAATTTATACAACAAGAGCTGGGTAACGATAGAAGGCTTAATAATAAAAGATTGCCAGGGCTCAGGTATTTATACGCTTTCAGCTATACAGGTAACAGACAGCGATCATTGCCGGTTAAGAAAACTTGGGATTAAAAACGGAGTGCACTCCGGCGCCGAGTATGGAGGTGCGATAAGTACCAGTGGAACAAGTTACAGTTTATTTGAGGATATATTTATTTGCGGAATGATGCGTTATGGTATAAACGTGGGCGGAGGAAGCGGAAATGAATATAATATACTTAGAAGAGTAGTCGCAAGATGGGATTACTGTACAACCGCGCAGCCGAGAGCGGCAATAACTGTTTACGGTGGAGGCCTGGGCACTACGACCTGTAATGAAATTTTATTGCAGAACTGCATAGTCTTAGACGGTAATAACGGCGGCGGATCTACATTTACCGGAGGCTTCAGTGTGCCTCATGAGACGGCTAATGTCCATAGATACGGATGTATTAGTTTAAATAACAGGGGATATGGATTTCACTCATCTGAAGATGGGTTGAGCCATGATAACACAAATACGCATTGTGTTGTTTGGGACTCTGACAGCGGAATGTGGTGGAGGCATTTAGCAAGCGGAACGTCAGGCGCTTATAATTGTACTTTTGAAGGTACAGGACCTGCCGGTTCGTCGGATGCCGGGCGCGGAAGTGTTTATCAATGCGAAGCAGTGGATAATATTTTCATAAACTGCAGCGCGACGAATATGACAGTATCAGGCAATGTAACAAGAAACAGCAGCGATTTTTCCTATGTTGTAAGATCTCCTGCGACTGGCAAGGGGGCGACAATTGAGAAAAAAATGGGAGTTACCGGCACTCTATATGGGGAAGCAGGATATAATACCCTTACAAATGATAATATTTGGCCGTGGCCTTATGAAGATAAGATAAAAGAATTATTCAGTGAAAGTAACCCCCCGCCGGTAAATGTTTCACCGCAAACTAATGATACAGCCAGAGGTTTTTGCGCCAGCGGGCAGACATTGACAAAATATATTTGGGAATATTTGGGCAATGCTATACCTGCAGAGATATATGGAACGCCGCCGGATACTACATCTCCGTCAGCAGTAAGTAATTTAAGCGTAACCTCAACGACATCAAGTTCAGCGGCACTAAGCTGGAGCGCGACAGGAGATGATGCAGGAAGCGGAACAGCGGCAAGTTATGATATTAGATACTCAACCGCTGCAATCAATGATTCTAACTGGGCAAGTGCGACACAGGTAAGCGGAGAGCCATCACCTGCAGTGTCTGGGACAACGCAGACAATGACAGTCAGCGGATTAAGTGCTGCTACTACATATTATTTTGCGATGAAGGTATCAGATGAAGTGCCGAATACATCGGCATTATCTAATGTAATTAGCGGAGCTACATCAACACCTCCTGATACTACAGCGCCAACAGCGATAAGTAACTTGAACGTAACTTCAACTACAGTAAGCAGTGCTACTTTAAGTTGGACATCAACCGGAGATGATGCGGGCACAGGAACAGCAGCTAGCTATGATATAAGATATTCTACATCTACTATAAATGCAAGTAACTGGGCAAGTGCAACACAAGTAAGCGGAGAGCCATCACCTGCAGTGGCCGGGACAACGCAGACAATGACAGTCAGCGGATTAAGTGCTGCTACTGCATATTATTTTGCGATGAAAGTCTCCGATGAAGTTCCGAATACATCGGCGTTATCTAATGTTATTGGCGGAGTAACAGCAACGCCAGCACCTTCTGATACCACTGCTCCGTATACAACCGGACATGCTCCGGCAAAGTTTGCTGTGAATATTGATCCATCAACTAATATTGTAGTTCATGTAAAAGATGACGGGGCAGGAGTAGATATTAATACTATAATTATGAAAGTTAATGGAGTTGTTGTCAGCCCAATTATAACTGGAACTCCGGCTGATTACACGCTTACTTATGATCCGTCGCTTGATTTTACAACAGGACAGGTTGTTAATGTTACTGTTGATGCGCGGGATTTGGCGCCGTAAAACCGAGTCCCGAAGACCGAGGGATGAAGGATGGAATATGTCACAGGTCACAAGATAATGTGAATATATTTTGGATTGTTTTTAACTGGTGACTTTGTGACGTGGTGTCTTGGTGACGTTTATCAGATTGTAACCTCAAGTAACATTTTCAAAATTCTCTCCTTAATAATAACTAATTAAAGAAAAAGATTTATGTTTTAGAAAATATTTTCTTGATTTTTAAAATTGAATAGACCCGCCTTTTAAAATATAAAAAACTCAAAACATAACTAATGATTATAAAGCCGGTTGCATTATTACAAATAAAGACGCTAATTTTAGAATTGGTATGAGTATTGCTTGTATATAGCGTATAGCGTATAGCGTTTAGCGAATAGCGATTAGTATTAAACTAAAAGTCAAAAACCAAAAGCTAAAAATTAAGAACATAAACCATTGGCTATTAGCCATTATCTATTGGCTAATAAAAGGAAGGGTGATTGGGATGAAAATCAGGAAAATTAGTTTACTGTTGGCTGTGATTATTTTAATCGGTGAAGTTTTTATCGTAAGTAAAGCGTTTTGCGCGAATACCATGGCAACGGATAGCTATTCTTTTACCATTGTTCCCGATACTACAGCGCCTTCGGCAGTAACCAATTTAAGTATTACTCAAGCATTACAAAACTCCATTACCGTAGCATGGACTGCTACTGGTGATGACGGGTCAACCGGAACAGCATCAAGTTATGATATCAGATATTCGACTGCAAGTATAAATGCGAGTAATTGGGCAAGTGCGGCACAAGTAAGCGGGGAACCAACTCCTCAATTAGCAGGCACAACACAATCCATGACAGTTAGCAGCCTTTCTGCTGAACTGGCATATTATTTTGCGATTAAGGCATCGGATGAAGCCGCTAATATATCTAGCTTATCAAATGTGGTGACAACAACTACTCCTGATCAAACAGCACCTGCTTCAGTTAGTAATTTAGCGATAAGTTCAAAAACTTATGATTCGGTGGTTTTGAGCTGGAGTGCTCCAGGAGATGATGGTTCCAGCGGAACAGCCTCTAACTATGATATCAGGTATTCGACTGCAAGTATAAATGCGAGTAACTGGGCAAGTGGAACACAGGTAAGCGGAGAGCCTGTGCCGCAAGTGGCGGGGACTGTGCAAACCACGACAGTCAGCGGTTTGACTGCGTCAACGACATATTTTTTTGCGATAAAAACAACTGATAATGCAGCAAATATATCCGATATATCTAATGTGCCAACTGGAACAACTAATGCAGTTCCGGATACAACGCCGCCTTATACTACAGGCCATATTCCGGTAAAGGATGCTTCGGGTATATCAACAGACACTAATATTATTGTGCATGTAAAAGACGATGGTGCGGGTGTTAATGTGAGTTCAATAGTCATGACTGTAAATGGACAAGTGGTTTCTCCGGCAATAACCGGCACTGCGGCAGATTATCTTTTGAGTTATAACCCGGCCAATGATTTTCAGGCAGGACAGCAGATTTTTGTGACAATTCAGGCAAGTGATCTAGCGCCATAGCGCCGAAGGCGCTGACTTATAGCTGATGGTTCATGGATAATGGGGTATTGACCATAGACTATCGACCATAGACTATCGACCATTAGATATAGGCGAGCTTAAGCTTCTTGAAACCTGAAATACCTTTCATAAAAACTGTGTTAATCAGGCTTTTTCTATGCTAATTTGGTTCCCGAAATAGTTTTCTGCTTTGGAAATATTTTTCCAAGCAAATATTTATAAAAATACTTTCCACTAATACCGTGTTTTTCTCCAGCTGCAAGGTGTTTATTTTGAAAGAGTTATGGGTAGCATTTTTTGTGAGAAAAAGTAAAAAGTTGGCATGGGTAGTGCTTATATTAACAAGGAAGTAAAAATCGCACTTTGAAAAGTTTCAAGAATCTCGAAAAAGGCAAACCATCCGAAAGGATGGGACGGGTGTTAACCTTCCTGCTGAAGTCCGGCGGGAGCAAAGCTACAAGCCTAAAGTAGCGGATAGCGAATAGCGGTTAGCGAATAGAGAAAAAAGATAGAAACTCTAAACGCTGAACTCTAAACGCGAAACGCTAAAAAGGCGGTTGGGTTGCCGAAATGAAAAAAATAAATAAGAAAAATGAAAATGTAGTAAGGCTCATACTGGTTGCAAGTATGTTTTTGTTTGCAGGCAATAATGTTTATGCCGCAAATCAGATGGCTTCGGATAGTTATTCTTTTACGGTTATAGCGGATAATACTGCTCCAGCTATAGCAAAATTAAATCCCCAGTCAGGTACTCAAAATGTTTCTCGTTCTTCCAATATTAAATTTTTAATAACTGATGACCTGTCAGGCTTGGATAGCAGCTCGATCGATCTAATTGTTGACAGCGACGCGGTTATAATAAACGGGGTTGTCCAGACATATGTTGACAGCAATGCACAGGTGCAAACCTACGCAGCTCAGATTATTGAAAAGTCAGCAAAAGAATTTGTTGTGGTATATGATCCGGCGGAGTATTTTTTTTATAAGCAGTCGGTAGCAGTGAAAGTGACTTGTGCGGATGTACTTAGTAATGTTTTAAGCAATTACTCCTATACTTTTGAAACCCAAAACTTTGTTAGTGGAAATATAAAATCTTTTTCAAGAAAAAATACAATTAGTGCTACGGGTGTTTATGCGCTAACCAGTGAAGAAGCCCAAGATAATGCGCGTTTGTCGGTATCGGCTGATGGTAAAAATGTATATCTTGTATGGGAAGAATGTTCTTTAACAGGAAGCTGGGATGTATATTTTTCAAAGTCAACTGATTTTGGGAATAACTTTTCAACAGCAATTAAAGTAAATCAGGAAGATTCCCAAATTGAACACTGCTATCCGGCAATAGCAGTAGATGATTCGGAAAATGTCTATGTTAGTTGGCAGCAGCGCTCAACAGGAGCAGACTGGGATATTTATATTGCCTCTCTTAAAAATGGGGCAAGTGAATTTACGGATAGTTTCCTTGTATGCAATGATGCTAACTTTAACGATCAGACGCATCCGGCTTTTGCGGTTGGGCAATCACTTACAAGTGACGGCAATGAATTGACAGTGGAGCCTTCTTCTATATATATTTGCTGGATTGAAACAGCGGGAACAGTTTCTACAGTGCAGTATACTAGAACAACAGCTGATTATAGCGATGCCTGGTATAATTTTGTTCCGATAACAATCAGAGTTGATGATGAGCGCTTACAACAGAGTTGTTATGATCCGAAGATTGAAATCAATGCTAATGGAGATATTTTTGTTGCCTGGCGTGCTCTTAACGCAAATAATACTTCAAGTATTTATTTCGATTATGCGCAATCATCT
This sequence comes from Candidatus Omnitrophota bacterium, assembly GCA_016213925.1. Lineage (GTDB taxonomy): Bacteria > Omnitrophota > Gorgyraeia > B26-G9 > B26-G9 > JACQZH01. The sequence continues at coordinate 34,501 of JACQZH010000035.1, forward strand.
GTTATTGACGCGGGAGAGGATTTCGGAGTAGACATTATTGTTAGTGATTCAACGGCAAACGGCAAGGGCCCGGCTCTCAAAGTGTCAGAGAGCGGGAATGATGTTTTCATACTCTGGAAAGAGCTTTTTCAGTCAGAAGCTAACCTAAATTTTTATGATTACCAGTATTCAATAGCAGGTTCAACATATGAGTTAAATACTGCTTCGATTGTGAACGCTTCACCCTTTACCGCAGCGACATTATTTGAATATGACCTGCAGGTTGATGATAAAAAAAATGCGGTTGTTGTTTGGAGCGGAACTATTAGCGGCGACCCGGTAATTACAATAGCCGGAGCAACCAATATTAACGCGTATCAATTTAAAGAATATAAACAATTTACTACAAGCGGACAGCAGGATAAACCGGCTTTAGCGATTGATAATAGCGGAGCGCATTTTTATATTGGCTGGACTGATAATAGCAGCGGCGCGGATGAAGTGTACTTTTGCAGAAATACATTTATTGTAACTGATGATATCAATACTCAAGCAATTGAAAATAATATAGGCGCTAATGTATCCGTTACCCAGGGCTCCCTTGCTGGAACTTCAGTCAATGTGAGTGATAATTCTCTTGATTTCCCGCTTCAGATGACTATAGCAAAAGTTATAGCGCCTCCGGCTGCCCAAGCTGATCTTATAACTATAGGTGAAGTAATTGATTTTGGCCCTGGGGGAACGGTATTTGATAAATCTGTAACAATTGAACTTCCGTATACTGACGCACTGCTTAACGGACTGCAAATAGCTGGTGAAGCAGCATTAAATATTTACTATTATAATCTGGCAACATTAAGGTGGGAGATAGTTAATGGTGCGGTTGTTGATACAATGTTAAATAAGGTTTCTGTAGCGACAGATCATTTTTCAATGTATGTTATTGGGGCTTTAGTGTCTTCTCCTGGCGCGGATGAAGGTGTTGATTCCGGAGCAGATGAAGGTACGGGCAGCAGTAGTGCAGCGGTTCCTTCGGTTGGGGTTTCGGCAGGCGGCGGTGGCGGCGGCGGCGGCGGATGTTTTATAGCGACAGCAGCTTTTGGCACAAAAATGGCAAAAGAAGTGAGAATCCTAAATGAGTTCAGAGATAGGTATTTACTGACAAATAAATTAGGCACAAAGTTTGTGAAATTCTATTACAAAAACAGCCCGCCGATTGCGAATTATATAGCTAAGAATGAGGTTCTTAAAGCAGTTATAAGAATAGGCTTAAAACCTCTGGTGCAGTTTGGGAAAATGATGTGTCGGTAAATTAGCGCATAGCTTATGGCTCATAGCTTATGGCTCATAGCTTATGGCTCATAGCTCATGGGAAAAGAGTAAAGAATTAAACTTAGTGAATATCGGATAGAAACTAAAGAACTGGAAAAGGACATCTGGTTCTTGTTTTTTTTTGTAATGATGAAAAAATCTGTTATCAGTTTGCATAATTAAAAAAGTTATGGTACACTTATTGACCTTTGTGGCTTGGGGGTATACTAGCTTGGTTAAAAATATATATTTTAATCTTAATCTCAAAGAGGTGAAAAAATGAAATTTTTAATAGGTTTTCGAATTATATTAATTTTAATGATTATGGTTGCTTCTTCTGGTTGTAAGTTAAAATGGAGTGATTCCGATGGTTTAGTTGAATCTAATCAAACTTTGACTGGAAGTGAACAAAAAGACGAATCTTCTGAATCGGATGGTTTTTCGATTACTCCGGATGATGAAACACCAATTGATTCAGATAGAAATCCGCAATCTCTTGTTGGTTTCTCGATTACTCCAGAGGAAGAGATGCCAATTGTTCCAGAGAAAAATTCACAACCTTTAGATGATTGTAAACCTGTGCCAGAGCCTATGACTCTGTTCCTGCTTGGTCCAGCTTTAATAAGTTTATTTGCAGTGAAAAGAAAATCGGATAGCTAATAGCTGATATTTAGCGCGCAGCGTAAAGCGTGTAGCGTTTAACGAATCGAATAAATTAAAGAACTAAAAACAAGAACTAGAGTTTTTTCTCCAGTGCTTGTTTTTTTATAGAAAAAGTGATATAGTTAACTAAACTAAAGTAGCGAGTAGGGAGAACCTAATTTTTTTTGTTACTCGCTGATTGCTATTATCTACTTATATAAATATCCCTGGCCGTGCCCTGATAAAAATAGAACGAGTAACATAACAATAATAAATTCTATTACTATGAAACCAATAAATTATATTAAAACGGCAATTGTGTTAGTATTGCTCGGGCTAATTTACTATCCAGCTTTTACCTGGATGTGGGTGCGATGGAATGCTGAAGAGACTTATTATAGCCACGGCCCGCTTATCCCTGTAGCTGTTTTGTTTTTTATTTGGATTAAGAAAGAAGAGTTGTTTAAATTAAGAAATAATAGTTTAGACGCCGGTATTATATGTATATGCATGGGTATTTTTATGCATCTGGTAGCAATTTGGATAAATGTGTTATTTATATCGGCGGCATCGTTAATTGTAACGCTAATAGGCCTGATTCTTTACTTTTTTGGAAAAGAAATGCTGCGGAGAGTGCTTTTTCCTATCTGCTATTTTGTTTTTATGATCCCATTACCGCTTTTTTTAATAGCGAATATTGTGGTGAAGATGAAACTTTTTGCCGCACAAATGGCTACGGTTGTTCTTAATAAAATAGGGATAGCGGCAATAAGGGAGGGCAGTATTATCCATATGACAAGGTCATATCTTGCGATTGAGTCTCCTTGCAGCGGATTGAGATCATTGATATCTTTGATGGCTTTTGGAGCGGCTTTTGCTTATTTGACAAGGCATAATATGGCAAAGAAATGGGTTCTCTTCTTATCTGCTTTGCCTATAGCCTTATTAGCAAACGTATTGAGGATTGTTCTGCTTGGATGGGTAAGCGAGATTTATGGGATGGAAGCAGCGCAAGGATGGATACATGATTTTTCAGGGTATTTGTTATTTGTAATTGCAGCTTTTGCCATGATTGCAGTAAATAGTTTGCTGGGAGCTGGGTTGAATAAGGTAAAGGAATCGAAAATTTAACATATGAAAAGATTTATTATTATAATATTTATATTATTATTAGCCTTAGTATTTACTGTATTTCTGCAAACGAAATTTAAAGAAGCAAGCAAAATGAAAGCAAGTATGGATTTGCCTTCTGAAATAAACGGATATAAAGCGCAGGATATTAAATTGGATGATAAAGTATATGCAATTCTTGAGACAGACCAAGTAATTATGAGAAGATATGAAAAACAGGATGCAGCGCCGATTATTTTTTATTTTGTATTTTCTCCTAATAGAGCTAGGGCATCGGATCCTCCGGAGGTATGCCTTATTGGAGAAGGCAATATGATTCAGGAAAAGACGACAACTGGTTTAATTATTGCTTCAGAGGGCAAAGATTTTAAGCTGAGAGTAAATAAGCTTATCGTAGAAAAAGATGGGAGAAAAGAGTTGGTTCTTTATTGGTACTATGCGGGTAGTGAAGTTACGCATGATTATTTTAGGCATCAGGCAAAGCTGCTTTTTAAAAATTTATTATTTCAATCTCCCGGCTGCGGAATGGTCAGGTTGTATATCCCTATTTTAGGGGGTGATGAAAATAGTGCAATGGAAGCTCTTAATGAATTTCTTAACGCAGTATTCCCTCATATATCAAAAAACCTTTCCCGATAAACAGTGTTTTTAGTATTGCCATCCGGATTTTTATTTTTTTCAAAGCGCTATTGACAAATTGAAAACTTATGGTATACTCTTTGAATCTGTTTTTTTTCGACCTAACTTTGAAATTTTCGAACACATATTGAATTAGATTAGATGTTGTTTTTCGAAACAGAAGTGTTGATTTTTTTTTACAAAAAATTGTTTTGGTTGAAAATTAAGCAGGTAAGAAAAGTAATTTTTTTAATTGACTTTAGAAAGTTATTTAATTAACGGAAGATAAAAGAGTTATAAAACAAAAAAAATAGAGTTTTTTTTTGAATTGTCTCATGCTTGGCATGCTTCGTGCTTACATTAAAGAACGTGAAAGAAAAATAGATTGGAGGAATTTTAAAAAGTGAGAACTTCGAATAACGTGGCAAAAATAAATATTGGAATTTTAATAGTTGTTTTAATAATATATTCGCTATTGGCGATTAGAAAAGTGATGGCTATGTCGTTTCCTGAATCAATCGCAGCTGAACCGCTGGGGCTTGTTGCTTTATGGGTCGGGATAAGTGGAGCCATCGTTCAATTTGCGCAATCTAAGTTTGTTAAGCTTAAAAGGATTTTTGACATTGTTGTTTCTCTTAGTGCGCTTGCTTTAACATTTCCGGTAGTTTTAGCATGTGCAATTTTTATAAAAATTTTTTCTCCAAAAGGGCATATTTTTTATACGCAAAATAGAGTAGGTAAAGATGGAAAAATTTTTAAAATTTTTAAACTGCGTTCTATGATTCCTGATGCGGAAAAAAGTAGCGGAGCAGTTTGGTCTAATGAAGAAGCTGATCCTAGGATTATTCCTTTTGTCGGAACTTTTTTGAGAAAAACGCATATTGATGAAGTCCCGCAGTTTTTGAATGTATTGTTCGGAGATATGAGCGTGGTCGGCCCAAGGCCGGAGCGCCCGGAGATTGTGAAAGTTCTTATGGTGAAAATCCCAGAATACGAAAAACGTCTTAACGTAAAACCGGGAATCACAGGGCTTGCTCAAATCAGGCATCGTTATGATAAAACCTTGTTGGATGTGAAGAAAAAGGTTAAGTTGGATTTGCTGTATATTAGAAGAATGTGTCTATTCGGGGAATTAAGTATTTTATTGCGAACTTTAATAGTTGTATTCAGAGGAAAAGCTTTGAGTTAATAACGATTAAGCTTATGAAAATTTTATAATAAGGAGATATGTATGAAAAAAATAGTAGTTTTAGCTTTGATAGGAGTTATCAGCGTTTTTTTCGCAAGTAATGCGGTAGCATTACCTATATATGGCAATGGTTTATTGGGTGATTTTACTGGTAACTTAACATATAATCATGCTAGTGATACCAGTGCAACTTTAACTGTTGAACTGGCAAATTCAAGCGCTGAAGAAAATAGTGGTTATATCACTGCGTTTGTATTTAATAATCCTTCAAATTTAATTAGCGGAATTTCAGTAGCATCTTTTTCAGATACTGATTTTAATTTATTTAATACCGGGCTAAGCGCGTCTCCTTATGGAGAATTTGATTATGGAGTCAGTATAGGGAGAAATGCTTCCAGCAACTTTGCTGACGGAGGAAATCCTTCAAAGGGAATAGCTGTTGGTGACGAAGAAATATTTAGATTTGCTCTTATTGGCACGGATTTGGATACTATAGATGAGAATAGTTTTCTTAGCGAGTTGTCAAGCGGCGCAAGCCAAGGGCAGGGAAATCAGGCTTTTGTGGTGCGTTTTCGCGGTTTTGAAGACGGAGGAAGTGATAAGGTCCCAGTGGAAAATCCAGTTCCTGAACCGTCAACTGTGTTATTATTAGGGCCGGCTTTGCTGGGTCTGCTTGGATTAAAAAGGTTTAAATTTAATTAAAAAGGGGAGGTAAGAAAGTGAGAAAAGTATTTGGCATAATTTTAGTAGTGGGTGTTTTATTGATCAATAATGTTATAGCTCAGGCTGCATTATATAGTTTTGAGCCAACTCCTGTTGATTTATACGAGTTGCAGCATGGTGATTTTTATGTTTGGAGTATTGAGTGGACGGTTCCAAAAAATATACAAAGTGCTTATTTTACTATTGACGGAATAAATAATAATCGTTGGTGGGACCCTCAAGATGACAATTCTTTATATATTCATCTGCTAGATAACCCGCTTCCTGGAATTTATAGAGGCAGAGATACTACTCTTGGAAATGAGTTTATTGGGCAGGGTACTTGGTTGGTTACTTATAAAGATACTAATGGTGGTTCTTATGAGAACTGGAGATATAATTTTACTCCTGATGAACTTGATATGCTCAAACAATATGGTTCAGATGGAATTTTTGGATTTGGAATAGACCCTGATTGTCAGTTTACAAATAAGCGTATTGCATTTACAGCGGCAGTGCCAGAGCCAATGTCGATATTATTATTCGGCCCGGCATTATTGGGACTTGTTGGCTTGAGAAGAAAAAAGCTATAACAATAAGCTGTGCAAAGTGATAGAGTTACTAAAAAAAGACAAAATTGTAAATTTTGTCTTTTTTTAATTTGTTCAACCTTACAGAAACAAGGAAGTGTGTCTTATGGTTAAAGCAGTTGAGTGTTTGGGAAGCGCTTTCTTAATATAAGTATTGACAGGTTGTTATATTAGTAGTAAAATTACTCAAGCGCTCAGGGAAGAGTTCTTCCTTGAGCGTTTGATTTTTTTTACTATCGCGAGTAACTATTTGAAATTAAATGGGTTGGTAGCCTTGACAAGTAGTCCTATGTGAGGTATACTTTAACACCATTTTTTTTGAGGTGCTAATGTCTAAAAAAAACAACAGCAGTTTTGATCTGTAATTTTTCCGCAACAAATATGAGAAGTTTTCGTTGGAAAAGGCGTTGGTTAGGATAGGTTTAATTATTTTAAAATATTGATCTTGTAAGGATGCTGAAGTTAATAAGAGGGAAAACGGAATGAGTTCTTTAAAAAAAGAAGCATCGCAATTTTTACTTATTAGAGAGTCGTGGAGCCAGCTTGTCGGGATTATTATTAATCAGCCTAAGATTATGCTTCCTTTTGCGATAATGTCAACTATAGAGGTTAGTGGTATCGTATTGATTTTTATGTTATTGCAAGATCCCTGGGTTAACTTTATTAGGCCAGTAATAAAATGGTATTGGCAAGAGCAATTCCTGCATTATCCTCTTAATTTAGTGTTATTAGCGCAACTTTTTTATTATTTTCAGGTTATAATTACTTTAATCATTGGCACATTGATTACCGGGATGACTATTAATGCGATTAATCAATATAAGCTAAAAGGTGATTTTTCTTTTAAAAAAGCTTTTTGGGAAACCTTGCCAAAATATGTGCATTTACTGATAATATCCGTAATTTTATTGGTGGCGATAACTTTTGCGTTTAACTTGCAAAAAATTTTAATAATGAAGTTAATAGCTAAGAACCTGGATATATTTACTAGTTTAAAAGCAAATATGGTGAATATTTCAATTTTTACCGGAACATTAATAAACGGTTTATTGCAGAGTTTTTTTATTTTCGCTTGTCCGGCAATCATGATTAATAATAAGAATTGCCTGGCTGCTTTATTCAGCAGTGTTTGGTGCGCTTTCAGCAAGATGTTTGCTGTTTTAATGATTGTGCTGGTTCCTTTGAGTATTTATATACCGATAGCTATGTTAAAGGGAAAGCTTTTCTATATTATGGATCATATCGTTCCTGAAATCACACTTTTTATTTTACTTGCAGGGATTATTGTAACTTTGCTTATCAATGTGGTGATTACTGTTTCTTCAACACAGCTTTATATGCTGATTAAAGGGCAGGATAAATAATGAAAACTAATTTATGCGGAAAAACTATGGCAGAAAAAAATATTATTTTTTTATTTTTATGTGTGATTTTTATTGCTGGATGCTCGAGTGAGTATCAGATGGAAAGATTAGTTTGGCAGGCAAATAAAGCGGCGGAAATTGTATTTATGACTGACGGCGCTGTATCTCCTTATGAGTTTGATAAAGCAATTCTGTTTCAAGAAAAAATAATCAAAAATGCTCCGGAATCAGAGTACGGGTTAAATGCCCGGTTTGCGATAGCGAAGCTTTATGTCGTAAAAAAAAGTTTTGATAAGGCTCGGGAAGTTTATGACAAGATATTGGAATCATTTCCTGAAAAACATGATATATGCGCATTGGCGCTGTTTTCAAAGGGACAGGTTTTTGAGCTTGAAGGTAATTGGACGCAAGCACTGATAATATTTAATGAAATAATAAGCAATTATAGTAAAACACGCCAAGGGGTAATTGTACCTTTATATATAGCCCGTTATTATGTAAAAAATAAAGATCAGCAAGCGGCAGCAGCGGCTTATAATAGTGCGCGCAGTTATTATAAGAGTGTTGCCAAGGAATATCAAAGAGCAAAGGCTGGGTTACTTGCGGAAAATCTTATTATCCGTACTTTTATTGAGGAAGGTAACTGGAAATCGGCTGTTGATTATATTGAAGAGTTAGATACTAAATATAAACTTGGGGTTGATACCTTAGTGATTTTAGCGCAAATATATAAAAATAAGCTTAATGATATGGAAAAAGCGCTTAAAATTTTGGATAGGATTAGTAAGGAGTTTCCTGACTTTAAGAAAATAGAGCAGCTAAAAAAAGAAATAAGCAGCGATAAAAACCAGCAGTGATAATTTATGGTGAAAAGATACCTTGAAGAGTTTTAGGGAACAATCTTTGATCAGTGCCTGAATATTTTGGAGTCTGATACAGGGTCAATATTGATTACAGCCCGAAATAGTCGTGATATTGCTATGAGGGTTGGCAGAGGCTTGAAATTTATGAGTTTAATACCTATTGGGGGGGTAAAAATGAAAACACATATATTAGTAACAGATGATGAACCTTTAGTGCGGAAATCGCTTAAAGAGATTTTGCGCTATGAAGGGTATAATGTAACGACTGCCGAAGACGGCGAAAAGGCTTTAAAAGTATTGGAAGAGTATCCGGTGGATATTATTATGGCGGATATTAAAATGCCTAATGTTGGAGGGATAGAGTTACTTAAAAAAGTAAGGGATAGGTATCCGAAAACCCATATAATTTTAATGAGCGCTTATGCTAATGTCGAAAATGCGGTAGAGGCGATGCGTTTAGGCGCGACGGATTATATTACAAAGCCTTTAGACGATGAACAGGTAAAAAACTTAATTGAAAAAGTAAAAGGCACTAGTACGCAGGCAAAAGCAGAAAATAATGGCGGATTTCTTGAGCAGACAATGCGTTTAAAAGATGGGGAACGCTTGAGATTTCATACTGTTGTAGGAAAAGATGAAAAAATGCAGAAAATTTATTCAATGATCGAGGCAATAGCAGATTCTCCTTCAACAGTATTGATTTGTGGAGAAAGCGGAACCGGCAAGAGAATGATTGCGCAGGCTATTCATCAGGCTGATGCATACCGCAGGAATAAACCGTTTATTGAAATCAGCTGCGGAGCGTTGCCGGAAACTTTGCTGGAAAGTGAATTATTCGGACATGTTAAAGGAGCTTTTACCGGCGCGATTAAGGATAGAGCTGGAAGATTTGAGCTTGCTGACGGAGGGACATTGCTATTGGATGAAATTGATACATGTTCTCCGAATCTGCAGGTAAAATTGCTGCGTGTTTTAGAAATAGGGGAATATGAACGTGTCGGCGATACCCAAACGCTTAAATCTGATGTGCGTATTATTGCGGCAACTAATCAGCAGTTGGAAGAGCTTGTTAAAAGAAGAAGTTTTCGCGGTGATTTATATTGGCGGATAAATGTTATTAGTATTGATTTACCCGCCTTGCGTGAACGCACAGGAGATATTTCATTACTGGTAAATCACTTCCTGGATAAGTATAATCTTATGCGTAAACCGAGAAACGGAATGTATATAGAAAATATAAGCGAAGAAGCGTTAAAGGCAATGATGAGGTATCCTTGGCCGGGAAATATAAGAGAGCTTGAGAATACTATCGAACGTGCGTGTATTCTAGTGAGAAATAATGTTATTCAGTTAAGTGATTTGCCGGATTCAATACAAAATTATAAACAGGAATTGGAGAAAGAAGAAATTAAGAAAAGCGACTTTTCCTTAAAGGATGCTTTAAAGCACCCTGAACGTGATATTTTAATCAGCGCATTGGAGCATACTAACTGGAATTGCACCCGTACTGCCGCGTATCTGGGTATAAACAGGACAACCTTGTATAATAAGATGAAACAATACGGAATAAAAAGGGGACAGAGAGGATAATATCAAGATTGAAACAGCCGGAATTAGTTGCCGTGTTATTGGCGTGCGTTGGCTTTAATTCTTGAATATAGCTTTTGTTATTATCCTAAGTTGCTTCGGAAATAGTTTCTTTCAGCTGGTTTTTTATAGATTGCGCCAGTTCTTTTCCTATATTAGGGACTTTTTGTAATTGTTCCAAAGAGGCGTTTTTTAATTCAGAAATATTTTTAAATCCTTTTGAAAAAAGATTGCGGGCGCGCATACGTCCTATCCCTTTAAGGCTGACTAAATCAATAAGTTCTGCTTTGATTCCATAGCGTATTTGTGTCCTTAGGTTATAAATAGATTTGTGCGCAGGAATTTTAAAGAGTTTTGCTAGTTCAATGGCGGCATAAAGCAGCCATTCCGTAGTTTCAACGAAACGGTGTACATCTCCCGGGCCGATGCCGAAGTTATCACAGATAATCTCTTCTTTTTCTTCGTTAGTCCATTGGAAAATCATCCAAACGGTTTTTATCTTTGCGAGGTGAAAACTGAAGTCGTCGTTAAAACTAAAATTTAGGTCAAAAGCTTTTTTATTGGCATCGGCAAAAGGCAGAACTTTTTCTATATCAGATTTATTTAAAGCCAAAGTAACCATATCAGGGACAGAGCAGATGATATAAAGCAGAGTTAACGGAGTTAAGTCTATATGGCTATTTTTAAGGCAATCACGGATGATTACGGCAGTGATGGGGTCTATATATAAACGGCTGATTCGGGAGCCGAAAGCAGTAGGAAGCAGTTTATTATGTGTTGTTTTTATCATTTCTTCCCGTTCAAGAAAATCTATGATTGAGCTGAGTGTTTGGGTTAAGTCGTAAAATTGTTCCTGATAAGAAAAAAATGTTTTTTTGATGAATTCTAAAGCGCTTTCCAGGCTAAAAATGAATCCGCTGACAATTAATGAGAGTAAATGGATACGCAGGGAGTTTTCATTTCCCAGATAAGAATGGATTGATTCTGCTTTAGCAAAAATAAAACCGCTGAAAAGTTCTCCTTGTTCTTGCTTGTTGCGGCTGATAAGGATTGCTTCCCCGAATTTATCATATTTAGGCCGGCCGGCCCTTCCGCTCATTTGTTTATATTCCATTACGCTTATTGGGCGCATACCGGCTCCGGATACGTAGCGGTGTAAACTGCGAATAATCGTTCTGCGGGATGGAAGGTTGACGCCTACGGCTAGAGTTGGAGTAGCGCATATTACTTTGATATTATTACTGCGGAAATTATCTTCAATTAGTTTTCGTTGTGAGTGTTCAAGCCCGGCATGGTGAAAGACGACGCCGTTTTTAAGGCATTCTGCCAGTTGCTTGCTTAGTTTTGTTGTTTCCTGGCTGTTTTTATGAAGTTCTGCGGAAAGTTTTTCCAGCTGAATGCGTTCTTCCGGGGTTAATATCTTATGGAATTGATTGGCAATTCGCCGTGCCTCTGCTTGAGCTGACTTCCGCGTGTTGACAAATATCAATACTTGGCCTTTTTCATTTACGCAGTCAATGGCAATAGCAGCGACTGCATCATCAGTATCTGAGAGTTTGATTTCTTTTGATGTTCCGTCGGAAAATGTTACTTCTCCCTGGCAATACACCCCTTCTTTTAAAGGTACAGGCCGCCAGGTGCTGGTAATAAGTTCGGCGTCTAACCAATGGGCAATAGTATGAGCGTTGGCGATTGTTGCGCTTAGTCCTAGAATCTTCAGGCTGGGAACTGAGCAGATAAGCCTGGTTATGACAGTTTCCAATGTTGGGCCGCGGTGAGGATCTCCTATATAATGGATCTCGTCGATAACTATACAGGCTAATCGTGAACAAAGCAAATCCGGTTTTTGTCTTAATAAAGAATCAATCTTTTCCGCGGTAGCAATAAGGATATCATATCTTATTAGGTCAGGATCAAAGGAGTCAAAATCCCCTGTGGCGATGCCGATCTTAAAGCCAAGAGAGGAATACTTTTCTTTAAAATCATCATATTTTTCAGAAGCAAGGGCTTTCAACTGATCAATGTAAAGGCACTTTCCTGTTTAGGAAAACAATATATCTAGGATTGCAAGCTCAGCAATTAGTGTTTTACCGGAAGCGGTAGGCATGGAAAGAATCATATTTTTCTGAGATAATAAGCCCTGTTTAAGCGCTTGAACTTGCGGCGGATAAAGGCGCTTAATTCCGTTTTGCTTAAAAATGTCATGAATTTGCCGGGGGAGTAATGTTAATTCGTTATCTGTTTTCATTTTGCGATTTCTTTTGTATGTTTATAATTATTTTAGTGTTTTCTTTATATCATGTTATAAGCTAATAGGCAAGATATTTTGAAAATTTCGTGTTGACTGTTTTTTATGTTTGTAGTAAGTTATAGGGGATATGAATAACAAATATATTAAATTTAATAAAAAACCAAAAGTTAAAAATCCTTATCTGCTTGCTGCCTGGCCTGGAATGGGAAATGTGGCTATCCGAGCTGCTGAGTTTTTATGCGATAACCTTCAGCCGGTTGAGTTTGCCGAGCTAAACGCCAGCGGTTTTTTTTATCCTCATGATGCCTGGATTGTTGACGGACA
>JACQZH010000036.1 GCA_016213925.1 Candidatus Omnitrophota bacterium
AATCTCTTTACGCGTTAAAAAGAGAGATTATCCTCAAAAGCCGGGAGGTGCGGGTGTGAAAGGGCTTGGCGGTCAAATAACAAAGTTAAAACATCCTTATGTGACGGTTGATTGTGTTGTTTTTGGCTTTGATGAGGGAGATTTAAAAATAATTTTAATACAACGGGCGATATCGCCTTTTAAAAATAAACATGCTTTGCCAGGGGGTTTTGTTAGAATGAATGAGGCCATTGATCAGGCGGCTATAAGAGAGTTATATGAGGAAACCGGCATTAAAGATGTTTTTTTAGAGCAGCTTTATACTTTTGGGGGCACTAATCGTGACCCCAGAGGAAGAGTTATTACGGTTACTTATTATGCTTTAGTTAAGCGCGTGGGGCATTTAATAAATGCTACGACTGATGCTAAGTTGGCAGATTGGTTTTTAATAAAAAAATTGCCTGAACTTGCTTTTGACCATCAAAAGATTATAGATACTGCGCTGCTAAGATTAAGGGGAAAAGTGCGCTATGAGCCTATTGGATTCGAACTTTTGCCGGAGAAATTTACTCTTTCTCATTTACAGCATCTTTATGAGGTAATCTTAGAAAGAAATATTGATAAGCGTAATTTTAGAAAAAAGATTCTTAGTATGAAATTACTAATTATGTTGAATGAATGGGAAAAAAATGTGTCCCATAGGGCAGCTCAATTATACAAGTTTGACGCTAACAGATATAAAGAATTAAAAAAGAAAGGTTTCAATTTTGAAATATAGGAGGTGGTTAAAAAGGATTGGCATCCTAAAAATCATGGCAGTTTTGCCAGTAATCATCCAGGAAAAAAAGCAGGCGATATTATTAATCTTAATGGAGTAGATCAGATTTTATGGCCTGATCATTGCGTGCAAGGTACAAAAGGAGCGGAGTTAGTAAAAGATCTTTGTGCGAAAAGAATCGTTAAAATTTTCCAAAAAGGTATCGATAAAGATACCGACAGTTATAGCGGATTTTTTGATAACTGCAGGAAAAAAGCTACAGGACTGGAGAATTATTTAAAAGAGCGCGGCGTGGGCAATGTTTATGTGGTTGGGTTGGCTACAGATTATTGTGTTAAATTTACCGCTTTGGATGCGGTTAATTTGGGGTTTAAAACAACACTGATAAGGGAGGGCTGCCGCGGGGTAAATGTTAACTTAGGTGATGAGGATAAGGCTATTGCTGAAATTAAAAAATCCGGGGTAAGAATAAAATAGGAAAGGCGGTGCGTTATGTTGGGAATAAGGTTTGCTAAATTTTCTCCAAATGTTTACGCGTTGAAGTACAAAAACGGAAAGGTCAAAAAAGAAGGGAAGGGATTATCTTTACTCTATTATGCTCCTACTGCTTCATTGGTGGCTGTACCGGTTAATACTGTTGAAGTTCCGTTTATGTTTGAAGAAGTGACTGCTGATTTTCAGACGGTAACTATTCAGGGGCAAGTTATTTACCGGATAGCTGATCCGGCTAAAATTGTTCAGTTTTTGAATTTTACGCTTGATGCTAACGGGCGTCAATATGTCAGCGATGATCCGGTAAAACTGCCGCAGCGGATTATTAATGTTGTCCAGGTGTTTGTGCGAAAAGAGCTGGTAAACTTAAATTTACGGGGCGCGTTAACAGCGAGCGAGCATATTGTTAGAAAGGTAATCGCGGAATTAACGGCTAATGAAGAGTTAGTTTCTCTAGGTTTAGAAATCCTGGGTGTTTCGATATTAGCGATAAAGCCAAATAAAGAAACTCTTCGTGCCTTAGAAGCTACCGCTAGAGAACAAATCCTTAAAGAAGCTGATGACGCTATATATTTACGGCGTAATTTTGCCGTTGAGCAGGAGCGGGCGATTAAGGAAAATGAACTTAATACTGAAATTGCCGTGGAGAATAAGAAACGGCAGATTCGGGAAACTCAAATGGAGACGGAAAGGTCTAAAAAAAAAAAAAAACACAAGCCGAAGCAGAGGGTAAAGCTTATGGGATTGCTACTGCCATGAAGGCTTTGGAGAATGTTAATCCTGATGTTATCCGATCTCTGGCGGGAATCGGAATGAAGCCGGAACAGTTAATAGCTTTGGCTTTTCAAAATCTCGCTGGCAAAGCGGAGAAGATAGGCCAACTGAATATTTCTCCGGATTTATTAAGAGAATTGTTAAACAAGGAAGAATAATGGACAGGTTAACAGAGAATAAAATAATATTGGTTACCCGAAAGACAAAGCTGGATGACCTTGTGGCCAGGTTTAACACTATAGCTCAGGCGCAGTTTTATGTTCAGCATTTGGGGGCGGATTTTTCCGATTATCTGCGTGAACATGAGCAATATACGCGGGCTATAATACGAGCCGGGGAAATATTGGGAAAATTAGGAAGGGTTCAGGTAATTGACCGTTATCTTGTGCCAAATTTCATATTTGGGAAAGACGATTTTATTATCGCGCTTGGGCAGGATGGGCTTGTAGTTAATGTGCTTAAGTATCTTTCATCACAAGCTATAATTGGTGTTAATCCTGATCCAGAACGATGGGACGGTGTTTTATTGCCGTTTGTTGTTGATGATTTAGGCAAGATTATTCCCGATGTTTTTCGTAACGCTCGTCCTGTTAAGGAAATAACTATGGCAAAGGCTTCTCTTAACGACGGCCAGGCTATTTATGGAGTAAATGATCTGTTTATCGGACAGAAAACACATGTTTCAGCCAGGTATAAAATTCAATTGGGTAAAATTTGCGAAAATCATTCCTCCAGCGGTATTATCGTGTCTACTGGTTTAGGCTCGACAGGGTGGTTAAGAAGTATTGTGTCCGGTGCGTTAGGTGTTGTAAGCAATACAGCAGGAAAAGAAATTAAAATAAAGTCTTCAGTAAGATTCCCTTGGGGCGCTGATCAGCTCTTTTTTTCCGTGCGCGAGCCGTTTCCCAGCAAGACATCAACAGTGAATCTGGTCTTTGGTAAAATAGAACCTGGCCGGCCATTAAAAATAGTTTCTCAAATGCCGGAAAATGGAGTTATTTTCAGCGACGGTGTTGAGAACGATTTTGTTACGTTTAATTCCGGAGTGGAAGCGACAATAACCTTGGCGGAGAAAAAAGGAAAAATTGTCGTATGAATATGTGGTTTAATTATGGAAAAAATAGCTGATTTTTTCAGCATCAATAACGTATTCTTTACTTTTCTAGGGTACCAGATGAGTTATTTGGAATTCTTCGGGACGATTTTTAACATCTGGTCAGTATGGCTTGTAATGCGTAATAATATATGGACATGGCCAATAGGCAATATTGCAGTTATTTTATTTTGTTTTTTATTTTATCAAATACGTCTTTATTCTGATTTATTTGAACAAGTCTATTTTTTTATAATTGGTTTTTATGGATGGTGGGCATGGCTTTATCTTAAGGGTACTAATAAAATAAACGGTAAAAGAGTGGCACCGATTACATATAATTCACTTAGAAGTAACATGGCATATGCGGCAATTATTATTGTAGGGACTATAGCGATGGGGCATGCTATGGGTAACATCCATTTATATTTGCCTAAGTGGTTCCCCTGCGCAGCATCTTTTCCTTATCTGGATGCGTTTACTACAGTAATGAGTTTTGCTGCTACTATTTTAATGGCGCGTAAAAAAATTGAGTGTTGGTATCTTTGGATTTTGGTAGATATAATCGGTATCGGGCTTTACTTTGCTAAGGCTGTTATATTTGTTTCTTTGTTATATGTAATATTTTTAATTTTGGCATATAAAGGGTTATTGAATTGGCAAAGAATTTATAAAAACCAGGTGAGAATAGCATGAAAAAAGGTGTTGTAATAGGCAAGTTTTATCCTCCCCATAAAGGGCATAAATATTTGTTGGAGACAGCGTTATCTCAGGTTAATGAGCTTGCGGTAATTGTCTGTGATAGGAAGGACCAAAAAATACCCGGGAAACTGCGGGCTGATTGGATTAAAGAAATGGTACCGCAAGTTAAGGTGATTGTCATTGAAGATTCATTACCGGAGTACGATTCCAAACTTTGGGCTGATTATACAATTAAGGTATTAGGTTATACCCCGGATGTGGTATTTACTTCAGAAGAATACGGAGATCGATACGCGCAATTTATGGGATGTAAGCATGTCTTGGTAGATATAAACCGCTGTAAATTTCCTGTTTCTGCTACGCAGATTAGGGCTAATCCTATGGAATGCTGGGATTATCTTGCCCCTTGTGTTAGAGCATATTTTGCTAAAAAAATTTGCGTGCTTGGCGCTGAATCGAGCGGTACCACTACTATTACCAGGGCGTTAGCTAAGCATTATAGGACAGTCTGGGTTCCGGAATTTGGGCGGATATATTCTCAGGGAAAAATGCTTTCTTCCCAAACAGTTGACTGGCATACGGAAGAATTTATATTTATTGCTAATAAGCAGAATGAAATGGAAGATCATTTGGCTCTTCTTTGCGATAAAATTATTTTTTGTGATACAGATTCTTTTGCTACTTCCTTATGGCATGAACGTTATATGGGATTTATGTCGTCTGAAGTTGATAAGATAAACGTTGGTCGAAATTATGAGCTGTATTTGCTTACCGATATTGATATTCCTTTTATACAGGATGGATTGCGTGATGGTATAAATATTCGAAAAAAAATGCATAAGCGTTTTAAAGAAGAATTGGAAAGAAGAAACAAGCCGTATGTTATTTTATCTGGCAGCCATAACGATAGGTTAAAAAAAGCAATCGAATTGTGCGATAATATTTTGTCGAAAACAGCATTCCCTTAAATTTTGAAAAATCTTGCTTGCCCATCATCCATTGTATTTATCGGCTTGCGGTTTAGGGTTACGACACATAAGGTTGCCAGGATAAGGTCGGTAAGGGAAAAGATTGTTTCTCCTTAAATTATCAAGTAGATACAAAACGCGCTTAGTTGAGGAAACTTTAAGTTGGTTTATAAGCGCGGATATTCGCGCATAGGGCAAACTTGTGCCCGGTGCGGGCATTTCTAATTTTTGATATGACTTCTATGTCCTTGAAACCGGTTTTTCCCATCAGGGCTAAGAAATCTTCTTCCGTCAGGGCGCCTCCGATACACCGAAACCAGTCACTATGGCTTTTTCTTTCTTCGTCGGAAAGAGGCTCTTTTAAAACTATTTCGCAGAAAACAGTTCTTCCTCCCGGCTTTAATACGCGATAAACCTCACGCATTACCGCTTCTTTATCCGGAGAAAGATTATATATGCCGTTTGAAGCAACTACGTCAAAAAAACTATCGTTAAAAAACAGGCGGTCGGATTCGCCTGCGTGAATCTCCGCGTTTTCTATCGTTGTTTTCTTCATGTTATCTTTTGCCCTGTTTACCATATCTTCTGAAATATCTAAACCATAAACTCTGCCTTCAGGGCCTACTGACCGGGCATAGAAATACAAATCCAGGCCTGCGCCGCAGCCCAAATCCAAAACCCTTTCTCCGCCTTTCAATTCCACAAAGGGCTGCGGATTATTTGCTCCGGTAAAAGATTCAGTCAAAGAAGCGGGCAGATTATCTAATATTTCTTTGGGGTAACCTACTTTCAAGGCAAAGGCCTTACCCACGGGGAAATTAAATACGCCGCACGGGTTAGTGGCAACCTCGCTATATTTGTCTTTAACCATTTTTTTAATTTCATCAGGTTTTATGTTTTGCATTTTTAACCTTCCTCAAAATACCAATGTTTGTTTGCTGGTTTTTATGGAATTAGCTACTTCTCTTAAAACTTTAAAGCTTTCTTAGGGCAGTTTATAACGCAAGTTTTACATTTAAGGCAATCCCAGTCTTGGACAATTTCCGGCTTTTCTTTCTTGAATTTATAAGGTTCTATCTGCATGGGGCAAACCTTAGCGCAAAGCTTGCAATCTATGCAAGCGCTGGAATCGATTTTTAAGGGGTGTTTGCCTCTTCCTGCCAAATTTGCCAAAAACCCGACAGGGCATAGGTAACACCAAGTGCGCTGATGGAAAAATAAGGTTAAAATTATTCCTAAAGTCGTAGTTACTGAAAGCATTAATATAAAAAACGCGCCTATTTTGTATGGGTTGGGCCAGGAAAAAATCAAGCGGGTTGTCATTACGGACATAAGGATTGCCAATACAATGATTCGAAACGGCTGTCTTTTAAACAGCTTTGGAATTTGCTTCTTCGGGCTGAAAGGTTTAACTAACGCGTCATAGAAACTCCCGCGCGGGCAATACCAATCACACCATTTCCTGCCTTGGAAAAAACTTATTCCTATTCCTAAAAACATACACAAGGGAATAAAATATCCTAACAAAGGATAAACCCACCCGCCGATAAGTATGCCGAGGAAAACAAGCGACATAAAGATTTGTTTTATATATCTTTTCATCTTTTTAAATATTAGCATGAAATGATATCAAGCTCAAGCCTTTTAATCCCAAAATTTGCCTGTCTGCCGCTAGGCAGGCAATAGAGATTATCTTGCGACGAAAGCTGTCTGCGCGAAAAAGTGCGGGCAAATTTTACTATTGCAAAATTTGGGTTAATAGGAAGGTATTTTATTGACTCTTGAGCGCGTAGACAGTATAATACAAACTATGTAATATATATACTAGTTATCCAGCCGGGAATAACTTCTATGGCAAGATAAAGCCGAACAGAATTCAGCAATAACATATATCAAAAGCATTGGATTAAGTGAAAGGGAATGGATATGAGAAGAAGAATGTGTATTAGGACAGTTGTTTTCCTGTTCATATCCGTTGTTTTAGCTTCTTCTATAGTTTCGGCCGAAAACAGCCAGCCCGATACTCTTGACTCTTTAATAAAAGAGGCTATAAGTTCAAACCCTGAAATTTTTGCCGCAAAAAATGCGTTTGAATCCGCAAGCGCGCGGATTCCGCAGGCCAGAAGTTTAAACGATCCTATGATAGAGTTTGAATACGACAGGATTACCGCTGACCGGATGTTAACGGGAGATCCGATGAACGCAGTTTCTTTTACCCAGGATATTCCGTTTCCTGCCAAGTTATATTTACGCGCGAAAATCGCGTCAAAACTTGCCAAAATGGCATATGAAAACTATAAGGCTAAAGAGCGCGATATTATCTTTCAGGTAAAAAGCTCTTATTCCGAGCTTGCGCTTATTTATAAAGCGATTGAGATCAATAAGGAAAATAAGGATGTCTTGGATCAGCTTTCTAAAACTGCGGTTGCACGATACGGAGCCGGCCAGGGCACTCAAGCGGACGCGCTTAAAGCTCAAGTCGAGCTTGCAAGAGTTGATAACGAACTGATCATGCTTGAGCAGAAACGGGTCAGCGCGCAAGCGAAACTCAATGTATTACGCAATAAAGACCCTAAGCTGGATCTCGGGATTCCTTTAGCTGAACCGGCAGTTAAATTTGACCGCGCATTGGATGATTTTTATCGTTTGACTCTTGATAACAATCAAGAGCTTAAGGCATATCAGTACGCGATCGGCCGCGGCAAAGCGGCCTATGATCTTTCACTTAACGAATTTATGCCTGATTTTACCGTTAAATTTAAACAAATGGTTGATAAAGGCCGTGCTGAAGACGGCGCGTGGGCAGGAATGATAGGTGTTACTATACCATTGTGGTTTTTCGAAAAGCAGTCTTTTGGCGTTAAAGAGATGAAATTCGATCTCGAAATGGTAAAAGCTGAATACAAAGGCAAGGAAAACTCCGTTCTTTTTGCGGTAAACGATGCGTACGCCAGAGCCGCGGCAAATAAGAAACTTATTGAGTTGTATGAAACTGCTTTTATCCCGCAAGCACAAGAAACAGTAAGCGTTGCCATAACAGGATATGAAACCAAGAAATCGGATTTTTTGACCGTGCTTGACAGCCAGCGGATGTTGATAAACTTTAAATTGGATCATTACAAGGCAGTGCTAGACTTAAGAATTGCTTTAGCGGATCTCGAAAGAACTGCCGGAATTGATATAGATAACAGATAACAAAAGAGGCCAGCATGAAGCTATGTAAAAGCGGGGTTATCACGGTAATCATATTTATTGGAGCGGTTTTTATGTTCGCGGGCTGCGGGCGGTCAAAAGACCATAGTGCCGCTTTAGAGAGCAAAGTTATCTATCGCTGCCCCATGCACCCTGCTTATACGTCAGATAAACCCGGTGATTGTCCGATTTGCGGAATGAAGCTGGTTAAAGCGGAAAATAATTCTTCAGATAAGTTGCCCGGTGGTGAGATAAAAGCACCAACGCTTTCCAAAGAAAAAACATTGGAAGAGGTTTGTGTTACGCATAAATGCACGATGAAGGATTGCCCGATGTCCATTAAAGCACATCTCAAGCCTGGAGAGCGGCTTGCTTGTCCTGCCTGCGGCGAAGTTATCGCTACAACCAGCGGCAAAGTAGTAGAAATCCCTAATTACAAAGCGCCCCAAAGTTCTGTTTCAACAGGTGTCAAAAAAGAACAAAAGCCTGCTTTTTATCGAAACCCGATGGATCCTCAATCCACGTCGCCAGTACCGATGAAAGATTCGATGGGAATGGATTACATTCCTGTGTACGAAGATGATGTTGCAACTGGGCCAACCGTAACAATAAGCCCCGAGAGGCAGCAGATGATCGGCGTTACCACAGAGCCGGTTCAGATAAGAGATTTGAAAAAAATAGTTCGTGTTTCCGGCAAAGTAGCATATGACCCCGAGCTGGCAGTAACACAGGAAGAATTTATTCAAGCATTGAATGCGCAAGATAACTTAAAAGATTCTCTTTTACAGGATGTTATTGATAGGGCTAAGAGGCTTACGCAGGCTGCGCGTAATAAACTAAAACTTTTGGGGATGAACGACGGCCAGATAGCTATTCTTGAAAAGACGCGCAAAGCCGAAACGAATTTATATCTTCCCGGCAAAGGTGAACTCGTTTGGGCGTATATTTCCGTATATGAATACGAAATAGGTTTTATTAAGGTTGGTGATTTCGTTGATATTGAAGCAATTGCTTATCCCGGAGAGATTTTTACCGGCAATATCGTATCAATCAATCCTGTGTTAGATCCGGCCGCAAGGACGAATCAGGCGCGCGTTGAAGTTGTGAATACGGGTGACAGATTAAAACCCGAGATGTTCGTGAATGCGCAAATAAAAGTGGAGTTTGGAAAAAAATTGGCCGTCCCTGAATCAGCTGTTATGGATACGGGCTTAAGGAAAATAGTGTATCTTTCAAGAGAAATCGATGTCCTGGAATCCCGTGAAGTTACTGTGGGCCAAAAAGCAGGAGGTTACTACGAGGTATTGAGCGGATTAAAAGAAGGGGATATCGTGGTGACAAGCGGCAATTTTCTAGTTGATTCGGAGTCAAGGTTGAAATCTGCTTTAAGCGGCCAGCCTCTTTAGCACGGTCAATAGGAAAATATCATATGAGAATATTAGTAGAAAAAATAATAGAATATTGCGCGAAGAATAAATTTATAGTCTTTGTGCTGGTAGCTGTTTGTGCTTTCGGCGGCGTATTGGCGCTTAAGGCTTTGCCGCTTGACGCTATTCCGGACCTTTCGGATACGCAAGTTATTATTTATTCCCGTTGGGACCGCTCCCCTGATATCATAGAAGATCAGGTGACATATCCAATAATAAGCGCTCTTCTCGGCGCTCCGAAAGTTAAAGCGATCAGGGGCTTCTCCGATTTCGGATATTCGTTTATCTATGTAGTTTTCGAAGAAGGAACTGATGTTTATTGGGCCAGGTCACGCACATTAGAATACCTTTCGAAGATAACTCCGCGCTTGCCTGAAGGCGTACAGACAGAACTTGGCCCGGACGCCACAGGAATCGGTTGGGTCTTCCAATACGCGCTTGTTGACGAGAGCGGAAAGAACTCTTTAGCGGATTTAAGAACGTTTCAGGATTGGTATATGCGGTATTTCCTTCAGAGTATTCCCGGTGTGGCGGAAGTTGCGCCTATCGGCGGATTTGTGAGGCAATATCAGGTTAATGTCGATCCTAATAAGCTATCTGTTTATCGTATACCGTTAATGAAAGTTGTCGAGGCGATCCGCAAAGGCAATAATGACGCAGGCGGCAGGCTGGTTGAATTTACCGGCGTGGAATATATGGTGCGGGCAAGAGGTTACGCGAAGTCTGTGAAGGATATAGAGGATATAGTGGTAGGCTTAGACGAAAAATCAGGGGTCCCAATTCTTGTTAAGAACATCGCGGATGTAGAGCTTGGCCCGGACATACGGCGCGGGGTTGCTGATTTAGACGGAAAAGGCGATGTTGTCGGCGGTATCGTTATCATGCGGTATGGAGAGAGTGCGCTGGATGTTATAGAAAGGGTAAAGGCGAAGCTTAAAGAAATTGAACCGAGCCTTCCGGAAGGCGTTAAGATAGTTACAACCTATGATCGTACAGAATTGATTAAAGGTTCAATAGATACGATGAACGAAGTCTTATTGGAAGATTTTCTAATAGTCGCGGCCATGATTATATTCTTTCTAATGCATATTCCATCAGCGCTTATACCGATAATATTGATTCCTATAGCGGCGCTTATATCCTTTATTCCCTTTTTAGGGATGCGCCTTACGGTAAATATAATGTCCATAACCGGTATAGTGCTTGCCATAGGCGATATGGTGGATGTTGGTGTGGTAATAGTAGAGAATGTCCATACCAAGCTTCATGAGTTCTCCATAGGAAAGATTACCGGCGACCGCTGCCAGATAATGATCCAGGCGATGAAAGAAGTCGGCCCCACTATATTCTCGGCGCTCCTTGTTACGGTTATAGGCCTTACACCTCTATTTACT
Source organism: Candidatus Omnitrophota bacterium (assembly GCA_016213925.1). Classification (GTDB taxonomy): domain Bacteria; phylum Omnitrophota; class Gorgyraeia; order B26-G9; family B26-G9; genus JACQZH01. The sequence continues at coordinate 10,800 of JACQZH010000036.1, forward strand.
CTTGAATCGCAAGAAGGCCGGCTTTTCAGGCCGCTTGCCGCAACACAGATATTTACGATATTGTGCGCCGCTTTGCTGTCGATAACTTTAATTCCGCCGTTAATTATGATATTTCTGCGCAAGGCGAAAGGAAAATCCCTCGAGGATCATAAACCCTCAAAGGCAATGGCAGGGTATTTAAAGGGAATTCTCAAGTGGACATTCGCTCACCAAAAATCTTTGCTAATGATACTCATCGCGGCTATGGGATTTACAATTCCCGTTTTCCTTAGTTTGGGGTCTGAATTTATGCCGTCTCTTTACGAAGGAAGTATTCTCTATATGCCGACAACACTTCCCGGCATTTCTATAACCGAGGCGCATAAATTACTTCAGAGCCAGGATAAAATTATAAAAAGTTTTCCTGAAGCCGAGAGAGTATTTGGAAAGGCCGGAAGGGTCGAATCATCGACTGATCCCGCGCCTTTCTCGATGATGGAGACTACCGTTATATTAAAGCCTAAGAAAGAATGGAGAAAGAAGCCGTTTACTAAATTTTTACCATTCATAAAAAGGCCGATCACCTTTGAAGAGCTTGTCGAGGAAATGGATAAGGCTATGCAGTTTCCCGGAGTTACCAATGCTTGGACTATGCCGATAAAGGCCCGTACAGACATGCTCACAACAGGCGTGCGTACGCCTATCGGGATAAAAATATTCGGCTCTGACTTAGAAGAGATAGAAAAAATCGGTGAACAAATAGAGACGGCGCTTAAAAAAGTTCCCGGCACCCGCAGTATCTATGCGGAGAGGACAGCAGGAGGATATTTTCTTGATTTTAATCTTAAACGCGAACAGCTTGCCCGGTATGGCTTGGCTGTGGATGATGTAGAGATGGTTATCATGTCCGCGATCGGCGGGGAGAATATTACCACTACTGTTGAAGGCAGGGAGCGTTACCCGATTAACGTGCGTTACCCGAGAGAATTGAGGGATGATATCGATAAACTGAAGCGTATTTTGGTTCCCGCGATGTCAGGCACACAAGTGCCTTTAGAACAGCTTGCGGATATAAAGATCGCGCTTGGGCCTGCTATGATACGGAATGAAAACGGTATGCTTTCGGGATATGTGTATGTCGACACCGCCGGCCGCGACATAGGCAGATATGTGCGCGATGCTAAAAAAGTTATTAGAGAGAAAGTTAAGCTTGCTTCTGGATATACGCTTAGCTGGAGCGGCCAATATGAATATATGGAACGCGTGAAGAAAAAACTTGGAATATTTATACCTATGGCGCTGCTGCTTATTTTTATTTTGTACCATTTTAATTTTAAATCTATTCCTGCGACTATTTTTATTATGCTTGCTATGCCGTTTACGGCGATCGGCGGGGTCTTAGGGATAAAGCTTCTGGGTTTTAATATGTCTATAGCGGTGTGGGCCGGTATGATTGAGGTTATAGGCATAGGCGCGGCTTTATGCGCCCTTGTTATGACATTTTTGAATGAAGCATACGAGAGATGGGAGAACGAAGGAAAAATAAAATCATTTTTAGATATACGCGCGTTATCCCTTGAGGGCGCAATTCGTGCGCTAAGGCCGGCGATGATGACGTGTTCAGCCGACATACTTGGCTTGATGCCGGCCATGTGGGCGACGGGGATCGGCGCGGAATTTCTAAAGCGTTACACCGCGCCGATAATATTCGGCCTTTTCAGCGCCTTAATTTTGGCTCTTATCGCCATACCGACATTCTATGTGATGTGGAAAGAGGCCGCGATGAAAAAAAACTATTGAAAGCAGGCTATCTTTAAGCAGAAAATCAAGATAACCTTAGAAGCAAACACGCTTATATGTTAAAATAACAAATTATCCTCGGTTAGTTAAGTTATCGCGGTTTTGAAATTTTCCAAGTGAGGATATATGGTTAAAAAAATATGACTGAAAAAGAGCTAAAAAGATCAAAAGATTTTATAAGAGAGATCATTGATGCTGATTTAAACAGCAAGAAAAATGACGCTAGAGTACATACGCGTTTTCCTCCGGAGCCTAACGGGTACCTGCATATCGGGCACGCGAAATCAATTTGCCTTAATTTCGGTATTGCCAAAGAGTATAACGGCTTTTGCAATCTTAGGTTTGATGATACTAATCCGTGCAAAGAAGAAACAGAATATGTTGAATCCATCAAGGAAGATGTGCGATGGCTCGGATTTGACTGGCAGCAACGGGAGTTTTACGCTTCGGATTATTTTGAAAAGCTCTATGAATACGCTTTGGAACTTATCAATAAAGGTAAAGCTTATGTCTGCGGGCTTAATGCCCAGCAGATCAGAGAGTTTCGCGGAACCTTAACTGAACCTGGAAAGAACAGCCCATTTCGCGAACGTTCAGTTAAAGAAAACCTGGATTTGTTCAAACGGATGCGTAAAGGAGAATTTGAAGACGGCGCTTGTGTTTTAAGGGCGAAGATAGATATGAATTCGCCGAATCTTAATATGCGCGATCCTGTGCTTTATAGGATAATGCGTGCTAATCATCATCGCACGCAGAATAAATGGTGCATTTATCCGATGTATGATTTCGCGCATGGATTTTGTGATTCTATCGAGAGGATTACGCATTCAATATGCACATTGGAATTTGAAAATCACCGCCCTTTATACGACTGGTTTCTTAACGAGGCCGCTATTTTCCATCCGCAGCAGATAGAATTTGCCAGGCTGAACCTTACTTACACGGTTTTAAGTAAACGTAAGCTTTTAGCTCTTGTGGAGAAAAAACATGTCAGCGGATGGGATGACCCGCGTATGCCTACTTTATCCGGCCTTCGCCGAAGAGGGTATACTCCGCAAGCAATCCGAAAATTCTGCGAACACATCGGCGTGGCTAAGTTTAACAGTATTATTGATATCGCTGTGCTTGAAAACAGCTTGCGTGAGGAGTTAAATAAAAAAGCATTGCGGGCTATGGCAGTGCTTAAACCTTTGAAAGTAGTTATAGATAACTATCCGCAAGATAAGTTCGAGGAGCTTGATGCGGTTAATAATCCGGAAGACCCGTCAATGGGAGTTCACAAGGTGCCGTTTTCCGGGATTATTTATATAGAGAAAGATGATTTCCGCGAAGACCCTCCGAAAAAGTTTTATCGCCTTTCTCCAGGCATGGAAGTGCGGCTGCGCTATGCTTATTTTATTACCTGTACACATGCGGTTAAGGATGACAACGGAGAAGTTATCGAAGTGCATTGCAGGTATGATCCGGCTACCCGAGGAGGAGACGCTCCTGACGGCAGGAAAGTTAAGGCAACTATTCATTGGGTCAGCGCGCAGCATGCTTTTGATTCCCAGGTAAGGCTTTATGAATATTTATTTATTAAAGAAAACCCTGATGAAGTGGAAAAAGAAGGGGATGATTTTACGGTTAATCTTAATCCGGATTCACTGCAAATTTTGAATTCATGTAAGCTTGAGCCAGGTTTAAAGCTTGCTAAATCAGGCGATATTTTTCAATTTGAACGGCTGGGATATTTTTGCGTAGATAGCAAGGATTCTTCAGCGGGCCGACCGGTTTTTAACCGTACGGTTTCACTGCGTGACAGTTGGGCAAAGATTGAAAAAAAAGAGAAAAGTGAAAAGCAGTAAAGATAAAGTTATAAAGTTATAAAGAGACAGTAGTTAGTAACGAAAAATTAATTCTTTCAATGCAAGAAAAGGAAAAGGTGAAATTGTGAAAAACGAAAAAACAACAAAGACAGAGCAGAATTTAAAGGCTGCTTTTGCCGGAGAGTCGCAGGCGCGCAATAAATATACTTATTTTGCTAATGCCGCCCGTAAAGAAGGGTATCATTACATCGCGAAGATTTTTGAGGAAGCAGCTAGCAATGAGATGAGGCATGCTAAGGATGAGCTAAACCTATTAGGAGGCATTGGCAATACAAAGGATAATTTAAAAGAAGCTATAGAGGGCGAAATTCACGAAACCTTGAAGATGTACCCTCGTTTTGCCGAAGAAGCCCAAGCGGAAGGCAATAAAGAAGCAGCTCGTTTATTTTCTCAAATAGCAAAAGTAGAGAAACACCACGCAGACCGCTATGAAAAATTACTAAAAATGGTGGAAAACGGTACTGTGTATAAAAGGGAAAAAGCGGTTAAATGGAAATGCAGTGTATGCGGATATGTTGTAGAGGGAAAAGAGCCTCCGGCAGTATGCCCATGCTGTAAACACCCGCGTGAATATTATGAACCAGAAGATATGTATATTGCGTAAACAGGAAAGTTGTTACTAGTAACCAGAAACCAGTAACCAGAAACCAGGGTTGATGACGGCCAGGTTAGGATTTAGGAATAAACAGTCAATTTTAAAGGGGGAAGAATAATGGCAAAGAAAAAAATTTTGGCAATTGATGATAATACAAGGTTCCTGGAGTTACTTAAGTTGAATCTGGAAGCAACTGGAAATTATGAAGTTAGGACAGACAGCCGTGGTTCATATACTTTGGCCGATGTGCTTGTTTTTCTGCCGGATTTGATATTGCTTGATTTTGTTATGGATGATCTTGATGGTTTTGATGTAGCAAGTGAACTTAAAAAGCATGAGTTTACCAAGAATATTCCGATAGTTTTCCTAACAGGGGCTTTTAAAAAAGAAGACGAAGTGAATAAAAAGCTTGGATATGATTGCCCGATCGTATATAAACCGTTATTTTTAGATGAGCTTGTTGCTACAATTGAGGAAACAATTAATAAAAATAAGAATAAGTAAAAAAATTTTAGGACGCTGGATTTAAAGCGGTTTAGCGTTATTGATAAAATTTTGTTTGATTTTTTCCGGCTTGTTTTGCCTGTAGAAGCGCGGTATGCGCATTTTCAATAAGATTATTAAAGTCAGTTACTTTTTCGTTGTAATAACTTACCCCGCAGCTTACCGTAATATTTAAAGAACATTCTGTTCGCAGGTCTTCGGTCATAGCCAGATACTGGCGGATGCGTTCCGCGGCGCTATAGGCATTTCTTAGGTCAGTTTCCGGCAGAACTAAGCCGAAGGCGTCTTCTTTGTAGCGGCATACTTCATCTACATGTCGGGTATTCTGGCTTACTAGTTCGGCAATTTTTTTAAGTACCCGGTTACCGGTCTGGATACCGAAGGTATTATTTATAACTTTAAAATTATCAATGTCGATCAGCATACAGCTAAGATCCCGCTTATAGCGCCTGCTTCGCACGCATTCATCATACATGCGGTGGTGGAAATACTGCAGGCTGTAAACTTTGGTTATCGAATCGTAAAAAGAAATACTCAAAGCGGAATCGATTTTCTTTTTGATCTTTAAAAGATTTTTTACGCGGACCAGTAGTTCCCTGTCATCTGCGCTTTTTGAAAGAAAATCAGAAGCGCCCATTTCCAGCCCAAGGATTTTATCGTCGCTTGTTCTTATCGCGCTATAAAAAAGAATAGGCGTGTTGATAAATCGGTCATCATTACGTATGCGTTTACATACTTCAAAGCCGTCAATATCCGGCAGCAATATATCCAAAATGACTAAATCAGGAGGGTCATTATCTAATATGGAGAGGGCATTCATGCCGTTTTCCGCATAGGTTATTTCATAATTTAGGCCCTCGAAAGTTTTTTTAAGAAACATTACGTCTGCGAGAGTATCTTCGACAACCAGTATCCGTTCTTTCATTTTAGCCTCTTTGATCGTTTTTTAAGTTTTTTTGCGCATAACATTACTTGCTACTATAACTATACCATAAAAACAATTAATTCACAACCTTTCGAATTGACTCACATAAAATGTTACCGAAAGAAAATTTCAAAGTATTCGTTGACTCATAAATAATGTTACCCAAATAATAACCCCTGAAAGGGGGGTTATTATCATGACATTAGGAGCGAAAATGGAATATCTTAACAG
>JACQZH010000068.1 GCA_016213925.1 Candidatus Omnitrophota bacterium
TAAAAACGCCAAGTATGCTTATATATCCAGGTCAAAAAATATCGGATTTGGTGCTAATGATATTTATATTGTAAAATTAAGTATTACAGGAGATAGGATATACAATAGAAATGTTTTCGGCGTTAATGAGCAGGGAGAAAAGATATGGAAGATAGAGGAGCCGGATTCTGTAGAGGAAGATAGCCCATATACTGACATTCTCTTTGAGAATGGAGAGTTGATAATTTGTAATTTTCGGGGAAAAGATTATGTTTATGATATAGATACCGGCAGGAGAATTAAAGAAGCCGTATTTTAGCAATTATTCTTCAAAATATTCACGGCCTCGTCCGAGAGCTTACCAGTTTCAAAACAATGGAAAATACTCTGTGAAACTCTGCCCGCTGAGTATCAGCGAGGCCTCGCCGTGTTTTTCTTGCCTAGTTGCGCTTTTTAGCGAGTGGCGGATGTGCCCTGTGGTTAAAAAGTGTAATTAAAAAACTCCGCAAACTTTACGGCTTTGCGTGATATTTTCTTGTTGCTGCTTTTCACCAATCAACAACCTAATTCCACCTACGATAAAATGAAAAAGACGGCATCCCTGAAACAAAAGTGTTGTCAACACTTTTGTTTCATAGGACTGGAGAAAGGCCGTATTTGCTTTGGCTAACGCTTGGGGTGATAGTGCTGGTATTAGTATTTCTTGTCGCAGCCATGGTAAAAAAGGTTAACTAATCCAGGTGGAGGCTTTAATATTAAAATTTATCCGGAGTAAATTTTCAAGACTTTAATATTAAAATTTATCCGGAGTAAATTTTCAAGAGGCCCGCAACTTTTCTTGAGGCTTTATTGGCGCGAATTCCCGGGATAAAGTCCTCGCAATTCTTTGAATTGCAGGGGATCGAGGTAATCCCGAAATTTGCTCGCACTTTTTCGTGCAGATAGCTTTCGTCGCGAAATGATTCCTACTGCAAATTTTGGGATTATCAGGAACAATCACAAATATGATAAGGAAGAATTTGATAAAAATTATATTTAGCTTTACAACTAAGATGTAATATGTTACACTTATCGGTGTAAAATAAGGAGCAGGGATGATTTCACTAAGGTCAGGTTTAACGGTTGTATTATTGAATTATTTTTTTATTAACCCTGATGAGGGCTTGTATGTAAATGAATTGCAAAGGGAGTTGAATCTGGATAAGAGAAATTTGGTAAAAAAAATAAAGGAATTAGAAAAAATCGGGTTACTGAAAAGCTGGACAAGAGGAAATCTTAAGTTTTATTCAATTAACAAATTGTATCCTTTATATAATGAGTATAAAAATATAATTCTTAAAACATTAGGGTTTGAGAGTAAACTGAAAAAGGTTTTGCTAAAAGTGCCCGGCATTAAAAAAGCGTATTTGTACGGTTCGTATGCGCGAAATAAAATGGATGTTAATAGCGATATAGATCTATTGGTAGTCGGCAGGCAGGATATTGTCTTAATGCAGGCGGAATTGAATAAGCTTCAAAAAGAAATCGGCAGGGAGATTAATGCGATGAGTTTAGATGAACGTGAATTTAGAAATAGCCTTAAGAATAAGAAAAGCTTTGTCTTTGGGGTATTGAAGGATAATAAGATTGAGGTGATTTAGTGAATTTTTCCGATAAGTATTTTATGAGGTTTGAATTCAGCAGGGAGCTAATAAGTAAGAACTTGACGAATGCCTTGAGGGATTTAAAAATTGCTAAAGAGGATTGTATCAGAGAGGTTAAGTTTAACTACGCTTATACCGCGTTAATTAAAACAGGAATAACACTTTTGAGTTATTATCAGGTAAAGGTAAGAAGCGTCCCCGGTCATCATGCTAAAATTATAGAAAAAATGGCTGTAATTCTTGATGATGATAGTATTTCTAATATTGCTAATGCGATGCGTTCAAAAAGAAATCTTGATTTATATTCTGGGGGTATAGAGGTCTCAGAAAAGGAGGTTCGCGCATATATAAAATTCGTGGAAAATATTCTTTTAAAAGTTAAGGTTTTGTTAAAGAAATCACAGTGATTTTTTAATAAGAAGGACAGATAGCAACGCGGTTAGATAATCGGTATTGTCCCTATTTTTTACTGTTATGCGCAATAATCTATGAGAGTAAACGGTATAAATTTATTTCTAAAGTGGATATGGGTTTAAGTTTCATGTATTTGCGCTGATTCGTATTAAATGGTATACTTATATGTGTTGATTTTTCAGTGGGTTAAGGAAAAAGTAATTAAAGCCATGGATGCTAAACACTAAACAGGCATGATTAAAACAATCCGGGGGTGGGTTGTGCCGAATAGAAGAAAAAGCATTTTCCATGAAATCATATCGCTGATACTCTGCGTTGCGATCATTCTTATAGACATACCTCCTGTATACGCTTTGCCCAGTAAATACCTAACCCGCATATTTCAAGGCTCGTCTCAGCCGAGCCATACAGTGCGGGCATACCCCGATAGCAAAAATAAATCGTAACCGATTTATTTTATCGGCCCTTCGGGTGGATATTTTACCATCCTGGTGAAATATCCAGGATAGATAAACAATCCGGCAAGGCCAAAGAAACCAAAATTTCCGAATCCGAAGACATTGACGCTGAATTCAAATTCTTAATGGATTTTCTATTGCAATTTTTGGGATTAGATAACGCGAACAATCTAAATGACATAGTCATTGGATTGCGCAAATGCGGCAAGGACTTATTCTGGATAGCGGAAGTATTTAAAAATTCAGGATACACCAAAGAAGAAATCGAAGCAGTCCTGCCTGTAAAGCTAAGCATCGGCGGGATGCCCCGCACATCTCTTGACTCGTCTCAGACGAGCCGCCAGGTGCGGGATACCCCGATAGCAAGATTAAATCATTCTGATTTAATCTATCAGCCCTTTCGGGTGGATATTCACCATCCTGGTGAAATATCCAGGGTAAAGGAATCAATCGAAATAATACCCCACGCCTATGCCCAAACCATAAACACCCCCCAGCCGAATACAACTCAAAACTATGGCAATACTATGAAAATAGTTGAACCTCTGGAAATAGATAACATCCCTGAAGAATTAAAGAACACCGATATCTCAACTATCGTAAGCAGTGAAAACAACAACACTTTTAAATCACAAGTTAAAACTTCCTGCTCTGAAGCGTTAAAAAAACTACTTGAAGAAGGAATAGCAGATAAATCCGCGGCAATAAGCTTAAAAGAGCAAGGATACACGGCCTATGAAATCGTCAGTGCCTATATAGAAAAAGCCGTAGGCTATGTAAAGGAAAAGACAGTAGAACTGATAAACTGCGCCGCGCTGGCATTAGCCGGGATATTAAATACAAAAGAACAAGCCTCTGAAATAGCTATAGAAATAATCTACCAAGACATTTTAACTAGCGGCGAAATAAATATAAAAGACGGTAAAATCCAATCCTCGATGTCCGCGATAAAACAAACAGCCTCAAAGCGCGGCATAGAGCTGAATACTTATAAGATAGGCATAGAAGAACTAAACACTCTAAAAGAACCCGCGATTATTCACTTAGGCACTCTTGATAACGGCCACTGGGTAATACTAAGCAAGATATCTGAAAACACAATAACAATTATAGACAACAAAGAAACCAAAACCCTAACCCTTGAAGAATTCAAAACCCTTTCCAGCGGAAATATTTTAACAAC
>JACQZH010000006.1 GCA_016213925.1 Candidatus Omnitrophota bacterium
TAACATTTTTACCAATTTTTACTTTTTTAAGAATAAGTTTGCCTCTTTCTACGATATGGCCGATAATAATCGCTCCGCCGCCGACAACCGTGTTATCGCCTATCTCAAGCAACGTAGCATCAAAAACAAATTTAGAATTAAACTGCACATTTTTACCGATTTTTGCGCCCAGCATGCGGAACAAAAGATTAGAAAACGGAGTCAATAATATAAAATCAATAAAAGTATAGCTTATCATCAAATATAATGAACCGATAAAAGCCCATTTTAAAGCTTCCAGAGAAAATATAGAATAGCGGCCTTCTTTTAATTTGATTCTTAAAACTGTTCTAAAAAATCCTACTAGAATAACCAGGGTCAGCCCAAAAAGAAAATAGCCAAAAGCAAGAGTTATTCCTAAAATAATTAATCTCTGAATTGCCCCAAACCCCAAACTGATATCCCAAACCTTAAGCAGTAAAGCCAATCCGGGAACTATCGCAAGGCCAAAAAAAACCGAACCGATAAAATACATGCAAAGTGTAAATAAAAGCTGCGTTAATGTGATTAGGAATGATTTCATCAATCCCTCTACTTTGTTATAATCCCAAATTTGGAATAGTTCAATTTAAAATCCCTGTTTAAGTAGCATAATATTAGTTTTTTCAGCTAAGTTTACAATGTCTCCTTAAACCATTTTCTGATTAAACCCAAAACTTCATCCTTATTTTTTGGCTGCATAAGATACTCCGCATGGAAACCATCTTTAATTATTGATAGCTTCTTAAAAGCTGTCGTTTTATCAAATAATTTTTTTGAATGCTGCGGCTTAATCACCCAATCTTTTTCTCCATGCAAATAAAATACCGGTACCTTTATTTTTTCAACAAGGTTTATCGGTTTATCTTTCTTTAGCCAAAACGGCCCTGCACGAACGCCCTTGCCGGTTCTTCCATCCCCAACAAGATTATAAAGAATATCAGTTTCAATATCCAATTCCCAAAAATGAAATTCTATGCCCTCGAATGAACCCGGAGCGCTGACGCAAATTAAACTATCCATAAGATCAGTCTTTGCCGCAACAACGATGCTTGTTGCCGCTCCCAAAGAAAACCCGATAACTCCGATTTTCTCATATTGAGAACGAACATTTTTTAATACCGCTTTTAAATCAATATGCTCTTTTGTTGTCCAGTAAAAAAGCCCCTTGCTTTGCCCGTGCCCGCGAAAATCCATAATTAACACATCATAGTCATTTCCCATCTCCTGCCCTAAATCTTTTAACAATAGAGCCTCCTTGCTGTTAAAAAATCCGTGAGCAATAATAACTAGCTTTTTATGCCCGTTTTTATATTGATCAAAATAAATTTTTTTCTTATCTTCCGTATAAACACTTCCTGTTTTCATGTTTTTCAATAATTTACATTGTGGTTTCATTTTTTTTCTGGCTCCTTAAAACGCTTTTATTGCAACTCCGTCAGCCTGGTTAAGAATCCGGTCGTTTTGTGTTTTTCAGAAATGGATAATTTTTCGTCAATCAATTCATTAATTACTGCTTTTCAGGAAGGCCAGGCAGCATCCAATTTATATACTTTTTCTTAAGCAAACAATGTTTTATCCAAAGCCTTAAGATATGCCGCTTCTTTTGTGATTTTCCCTATCTGCACCATCTCGCGCAGATAGTTATCCATGCTAATCATCCCCTCTTTAGCATGAGTCGCAATTTCTTCTTTTAAAAGCTTTGTATCGCCGGCACGGATTATCGCCGGAAATGCTGTTGTGCTCACAAGCACTTCAAATGCCGCCCATCTGCGTGTTCCGTCAGCGCTCCTTATCAACTGCTGCGCAAGCACTGCCTGAAGCGTGTTCGCTAAAATTTCGCGGATCTGGTCTTTTTCCAGGCTGGAAAAGGTATCAATAATACGGTCTATGGTTTTTGCTCCGGAATTTGTATGTAATGTCCCAAAAACAAGAATGCCCATTTCCGCGGCCCTTAAAGCAAGTTCTATGGTTTCACGGTCGCGCATCTCTCCGACAAGAATAATATTCGCGTCGCTTTTCAGCGCGCTGCGTAATCCTTGAGCGAAAGAAACCGTGTCCACTCCCACTTCCCGGTGCACAACAATGCTCTTCTTATTCTGATGGGTGAATTCTATCGGCTCTTCGATCGTTATTATCTTTTTAACAAGCCTGCTATTGATATAATCAATCATCGCCGCAAGCGTGGAAGATTTTCCGCTACCGGTCGGCCCGGTAACCAGCACCAGGCCTGCTTGCAATTCGCACAAATTTTTAACTATGTCCGGAACTCCTAGTTCTTCAAATGTAATAATTTTTGAAGGGATAAGACGAAAAACCGCGCCAAAACCGTAAAAATTCCGCAAGTAATTCGCCCTAAAACGCGTACCGTCTTTAAGCGCGTACGCAAAATCTATATCTCCGTAAGCCTCAAATTTTTTCCACATATCTTCAGGCGCGATTTCTTTAAGAATCGGCTCCAATCTCTCCCTGGTTAAAACAGGGGATTCTGATAATTCCTCAAGCTCGCCGTTAATCCGCAATTTAGGTTTTTTCCCCTGCGCCAAATGCAGGTCCGAGCCTTTTTTTTCTATCAGTTTTAAAAATAATTCATCAATACGAGCCATATCCGCCTCTAAGCAAAACGCATGTAGCCTAGTTTTTCAAAATCACGTTTATTAACACTGCGTTTATAAGCCTCTTCCCATGTAATAATCCCGCCCTTCAAAAGCTGCATTAGCGATTTGTCCATAGGAAGCATTCCTTCCGCTGCCCCGGTAGCAATAATACGCACCAACTGTTCGATATTTCCTTTGCGGATTAAATTAGACACCGCCGAATTAACAAGCAGCAGTTCATATGCCGGCACAACTCCGGTACCGTCTTTTTTTGGAACCAGCTGCTGGCAAATTATCCCTCTTAGCGACTCTGAAATCATGTTCTGGACCAATGACCGGTCAATTGAAGGAAAAGAATTGATAATCCTCAAAATTGTTTGCGCCGCATCATTGGTGTTTAAAGTCCCTAAAACCAAATGCCCGGTTTCCGCTGCCGTTGCCGCCAGCTGAATCGTTGAAGGATCCCTTAACTCGCTTATTATAATAATATCCGGGTCCTGCCTGAGCGCCGAACGCAAAGCATTATCCCGGGAAAGCGTATGCAGTTTAATTTCCCTTTGTGTAATTTGCGCTTTTTGAGGAGTAAAAACATATTCTATCGGCTGTTCAATAGTAATCATATGCTCAGGCCGGCTCTGGTTTATCATCTCGCACAAAACAGAAAGAGTTGTAGTTTTTCCGCATCCGATCGGCCCGGTAACCAATATCATCCCTTGCGCCCACCTTGTTAATTCCCTGCACTGCTGGGGCATCCCTGATTCTTCAAAAGAATACAGCCGCATGGGAATTAAACGGATTGTAAAATCCCAACCCGGGCTTTTCTTTGTTATAGTAAACCGGAAACGCCCGGCCCCTTCAACTACATAAACCAACTCTATATCTCCACAGCTATAAAACTCTTCGCGCTGCTGCTCGGTAAGGCCAGCATCGATTAATTTCTTCACCTGCTCCGCGCTAATCCATATTTTTGTCTGTTCGGTTAAAACCCCGTTTTTCTTAAAAAAAATCGGGGTCCCAGCTGATAAATGAATATCCGTGGCCTGGTTTTTCCGGGCAAAAACAAGGATTTCCTCCAAGCTGCTTTCCACGGTGATTTTATCCGGAGAAACAATAGAGCATTCTCCCAATCCGGTCCTGCCCTGAAAATCAACCGGCAAATGCTCCGCGCTTAACTGGCTAAGAATAATTTTTTTATCTGACATTTTTATTCCCAAACACAAAATTTTAATTGAAAATATAGTATTTTATTTTAGCATAAGCAACATATCGTTTTCATCATTATATATTTAAAATACCGCTTAAGCAAATATTTTAAAACTAAGAATAGAATCTTTTCCCCTTTAAAAAAAGTTTGCAAAGCCAGCTCTTATTTATATAATAACTTATATGCGCTTTTATAATTCTAAAACACCTCTGCTTAAACTTAAAATCAGGGTTGCCAAAAAAAAAGATACCGGGCTTTTGGCTGCTTTAGGCAGGAAAACATTCTATCAGACATACGCAAAGTCCCATTCAAAAAAAGATATGTCCTGTTACCTTAAAGAAAACTTTAGCAAAAAACATATCCTTACTTGCCTGCAAAACAAAAACAACCTATTCCTAATCGCGTTTATCAATGATATCCCCTTGGGCTACGCGAAACTTTCCGCAGAGAAAAAGTGCCCGGCGCTCAAAAAAGCAAACGCAATCGAATTAGAGAGAATTTACGTGTTAAAAAACGCAACTGGAAAAAAAACTGGGACCGCTTTAATGAAAAAAGCTATTAAAATCGCTTGTAAAAAAAAATGCGCGGTAATTTGGCTATCCGTATGGGAGCATAATCCAAAAGCAATCTCCTTCTACCGGAAATTCGGATTTAGACAATTTGCCGTAACCGGCTTTATGCTAGGCCGGATAAAACGAAAAAATTTTTTAATGAAAAAGAACCTGGCCGCATTATCATAACCAGGTTCTTAATATTACATCAAACCGCGCCGCTTAAGAAAATTTCTATTACATACCCAATGACCGCTGAATAACGCTCTTTATTGCCCTAATATCAAAAGGTTTTGAGATAAAATCAGAAGCTCCCATATCCAAAGAAGATTGCACAGTATCATGATCTCCATACGCGCTAATCATTATTACCGGAATTTCTTTATTTTGCTCATCCGCTTTTATGATCTTTAACACTTCTAAACCATCCATGTCCGGCATTTTAATATCAAGCAATACGATAGCAATGCCTCCGTCGCTGATATTTTTCAGGCCTTCTTTACCGCTTGAAGCATAAATAACTTCAAACTCCGGGAAAGCCTGTTTAATAATATCCCTCAAAAAAGCTTTATCATCTATAACTAATAATTTTTCCACAGCCTTTAAGCCTCCAATTTAGTTAAAATCATTTCCAGCGCAAAATACTAGGTGTTCCCTTCGATAATTCCCTTTTCATTAAAATCCAATATTTAACTGCGCTGTAAGCCGTGTTTCCTCGGGGATATCATTGCCGTCAAAATCACTGCTGTCCGCGGACATAGCTGCGGCTAATTCAAAGCGGACTAAAGGTAAATCCAACCCCAAGCCAGCCGTATAAACCCAGCCGATATCGCTTTCATCTAAGTTTTTATATGTTCCGCCTCTTAAGGCTATTATCCTCATTATTTTCCATTCCAAGCCTGCGGCGAAATTCTGCGTATCATATCCTGGCAAAGCAGTTTCGCTTTTAGTCAAAGCATAGTCTGTTTCCAGGGTCAAGCCGTTCCAAGGCATATACGCGATACCTGCCGTAACCTGCGGGTCTATGGACACATCGCTAAACCTTGTTCCGCTGACTGTCGGCCCGTCAAATTCAGGAGAGTTTAAGTTGCGTCCGACAAGCCCGAGGCTGAATTTACCGTACTTAGCCATAATCCCCAAGTCAATACCGAAAGTCGTGGTTTCTTTATAACTCTCATCCGCTTCTTTAAGCACATCTCCGGAATCCTTCTGAAAAACCACCAATTTTGTTCCGTATACTCTTCCCATCATCATCTTAATATTACCGCCTATGGAAATATTGTCATTCAATGCCCTGCCGTAAGAAAGCGGTATTTCACTTACGCCAAATCCTTCTAACGTAGCGCTGGTTGTGTTATTTTCAATAGCGCCGGCACTTGAAGCAGTTGCCGTAGCTACATTAGCCAATAAATCCACTGCCTGCTGCAATTCAGGAGTTCCCGCGCCGCTAATCCCTGCCTGCCGGGCAGCGTAATCCATCTGCTGAATAGCTGCCGCGCTAAACCCAGCCGTTGATAATTGCGCTTGCTGCGCAGCTGAAAAAAGTGAAGTTGCTCCGTCATCTCCGGTTAATACTACGGATGTAATATCCGAGTTCAAAGCCGCCATGCTTCCGACATTAATCCCCAGGTTCGTAGTATCAAGGCTGGAAACCCTGGCGCTTGCCTGAAACATGCCGCGTAAACCCAAAGCAAAATTCTTAATCCGCAAAGATGTACCGGCATTAGCGTCTAAGGTAATCGCGTTGCCTGAATCATCAAGGCGGCTGATAAATTCCGCTGCCTTGGTAAGATTTTTCAGGTCAGCTTCATTTTGTATGTTATTAGTTCCTAATTCGTTAATATTTATTTCCGACAGATCATCCAGCAATTCCCCCAAATTTTCATGAATCCGGTACCCCAGGCCAAGATCAGCCTCCAAAGAAAATTTTCCCGGCCTCTCTATAAAATCATTTGATTGCGCCATAAAACCAAAAGCGGCGGGGTTATAATATTGAGCGGTATTATCATTAACACACGCCACATTCGCGCCGGCCATACCCATTGCCCGGGCACCAACCATAAAATTATCCAAGGCCCAAGCATTTACCGCGATAAACAAAGATATTGCGAAAACCGCAAAAACCAAAAGACTACGCATAATACTGCTTTTTCTCATACTCTCCTCCTCTTTTGCGAGTTAATTATTTCCTTAATTATAAACAACCTTACCTCAAAGATTATTTTTTGATTATAACGCAGATAGTTTTAATAAACAATAATATTTTTATTTTATTAGGCTTTACTAGAAATTGCCTTTTTCATTATTTATTCCCAAATTTTGAAATTCGGATAAACATAAGGATCTTCAAGCATATCAATCGGTTTAATGCTATCAATTTTAATCAGCGGCACGGTAATTTTCTGGTTCTTATCCCATTGGTCATGATATACAGCCTTATCTATGATTCCAATAGCCTCAACCCATAATTCCTCTTTTAAGGTTTGCGCCTTGTCCCATTGGGCCATAAGCCCTATACCCTGCGTATCCGCGGCGCAGCATATCATCAACAGCCTGGTAACAGTAAACTGATCCTGGCTAAAATCATTATTGCGGCTTACAAAACCGCAGATAATAATCCGCTTGCCCAGATATTTATCCAGATTCTCGTTCATATCATATATAAAGGGGTCAAAATTGTCCTTATTAAAACTAATTGCTTTGGCTTTATATAATTCCTCTTTTTTTATTGCCGCGCTAATGCTTCCAGAGGAATCCAGCTTAGTATCAATGCTTCTGGATATGCTTATCCCTTTTTTCTTTATCATATCCATCGGCATCTGATTAGGATTCACGCTATAAGCCAAAATCAGGGGGATAAAAAACAACAAATACCCCTTACGAAATTTTTCTGGCGCGTGTTTCTTAAGAATCCGGCGCAGCTGCAGAATAGTAAAAATAACTAGCACAGCACCGAGCAAAATACTATATTTCACCATCCGCGGATGAACATAAAGCATAATCCTGTTTTGCGACAGAAGATAAAAAATATACACACAAAACCCCAGCAAGATGATAAACCAGAGAACCTCATTAACATTTAACTTCTTCATAAACGCCTTCATCCTTTAAAAACTCCAAGCCATATATGCACAGATATTGCCGCGGCAAAACCAGTTAAAGTGATCAAGCTTACCAGCTTAAAAATGAATTTCGGCCGAAAAGCTCCGCTAAGCATCAGCAAATTCTTAATATCAATCATCGGCCCATATACCAAAAACGCGACAATTGAACTGACGGTAAACTGCCCTAAGAATGTGCGCGCTATAAAAGCGTCCGCTTCCGAGCATAAAGACAATACGAAAGCCAAAAGCATCATCACAGCAACAGAAGAAAATTCTCCCTGGCCTATGCTGATCAGGCGCGCCCGCGGAATAAAAACCTGCATAAATGAAGAAAGCAACGCGCCAAGGATCAAAAACCTGCCTACATCATAAAATTCCCTGCTCGTATGCTCAATAACAGCCAGTATTTTAACCGCGATTTTTTGTTCAGCCGGATTATGCCGGCTGCATTTTTTGCCTGGATCTGTTCTATCCTCATCCTCTTGAGTGCCTGTTTTCCATCATCCGCATTTCGCGTGTTCTTCTTCATTGCACGATCAATGCTTTATCAGCAAAAGCATAATATGTGGATAAAAGCACTATCGGGTTTACTATCGGAACAGCGCACATAAATGTTACGGCAATATAAAAGGGCAGGCCTTTTCTTATTAAACGCCGCATCACAGGGATAATCGCGCATTCACATACCGGAAAAATAATCCCCATCAAAGAAGCGGCAAATAAACCGAGAAATTTATTTTTCGGAATAAAGCGCGCGATTACTCTTTCATGCACGAACAAATGCAGCATGCTGGATATAAATGCGCCAAGGATGACAAAAGGGAATGCTTCCAGCAGAATACTCAAAAGTATTATCGTAAACTCTTCAATAAGCGCATTATTTAACACAAAAAGACCTCTTTTTTGAACAATAAAGAGTTATGAAGATTTTTAAAGATACTCCAACTTAGTTGTTCTGTATTTTTAACAAAACCACCGAATTTCTACGAAAGCTTTGAATCAGGTTGAGAGCGCCTGAACAGCCCTGTTATTATCCGAAGTTGCAAGCACAAGCTTTGCCGGGCATCCGGAAGGGCAGGCTGTGCCATATATATAGGTAATATTTATACCGCTTTGCGCAAGGCGTTCAGAAATATTTTTTAACGCTCCGGGACTGTTTTCCAACTCAACGATTATAACATCATCCTCTCTGATAACATTATATCCGTGGCAAGCCAGCTCGCCGATGGCCGCGATATTATCGTTGGTTACGAACATAAGTTCCGCTTCGTCGCCTATATTTCTCGCGTATCCGGCAACCGCTTCGACATTTATCCCATGGTTAACCAAAAAAGACGTTATTCTTGCCAAAGCACCGACATCATTAACCACCGCAACAGCAACCTGTTTAGTCACAATTAAGCGTTTAATCACTCATTCCCTCCTTGTTTTATTTGCGCTAATTCGCAGACGCAGCACTTAAGCAGCAGGACGATTTCAAGCCGCGAATGTATAAATTATACCCTTTTAAAATAAAAAAATCCAAAGAAAAATATCCCATGATCTGCAGTTATAGTTATAGTTATAGTTTGACTTGCAGCCTACTTTGATTTATATTATTAGTAATACACTTTTTATTTTGTCTTAATATCTTCAATCATGAAAGGATATACCCATGCCTGAAGACATGAATATTGCTCAATGCAAAGAAATTGTAGAAAGAATAACTAAAGAAATCATACCTTTGTTTGACCTAGCAATAAAAAACGATTCTGTTCTTTACAAAAACCCTAATTTAAAACAATGCTGGAACGAAAAAAACTGCAAAAAAGAATCATGTCCGGTTTTTAAAAACGAATCTAACCTGCGCTGCTGGCAGATTGCCGGCACTTACTGCGGAGGAAAAATCCAAGGGTTATTCGCGGAAAAATACGATAACTGCAAAATGTGTGAAGTATATAAGAAAGCCTGCCCGACTATTGTTGAAGAACTTGGAGAAAATTTTAACAATCTCATGTACTTAGTGCATAAACAAAAACATATTACAGCCGACCATGTAAAAAAGATCGATCATCTTAACAAGGAACTGTTTTCCGCGCTTGAGAACCTTGACTTAAAAAACAGAGAAATCCAGGAATTAGTAATAACCGATAAGCTTACCGGGCTGTACAACCGTAATTATCTGTTTGCCACATTGGAAGATGAAATTTCACGTTCAATGCGTTATGATTACCAGTTCTCTCTGCTGATGATGGATCTTGACGACTTTAAAAAAATAAATGATGAATACGGGCACCTGGAAGGAGACAAGATTCTGTCCTTTTTAGGAGAAATGCTGAAAACCAAACTGCGTAAAACCGACCGTTCTTTCCGCTACGGCGGAGAAGAATTCGTCATTGTGCTTCCGGAAACAGAAATGACAATAGCTTTTATGGTAGCTGAACGTATCCGCGCGGCATTTGAAGCCAAAACCTTTTCCATGCATCACCCTGCAACCTCTAAAGATACCCTGCTCTCTCCCACGCTCAGTATCGGGGTAATCAGTTATCAAAAAGGATTATCCATTCAGGACTTACTGGGAAAAGCGGATGAAGCGATGTATAAAGCAAAATCTCTGGGAAAAAACAAAGTCGTACGGCACGACGAATTGAGTACGCTATAAAAATAGCCCCGGCAAAAACAATTGCCGGGGCTATTTTATTTTTTGATTATAATTTTACTACTTTTGAAGCTTGACTTCCTTTTGGGCCCTGCTGAATTTCAAATTCAACCGCCTGGCCTTCTTCTAGAGATTTATAGCCGTCGCCCTGAATTTCGCTGTGATGCACGAATACGTCAACGCCTGTCTCAGAAGTAATAAATCCATAACCTTTTTGGTTGCTAAACCATTTTACTGTACCTTTTGCCATTACTTACCACACCTCCTGCTTTTTCAGACTATAGTAAACAATTTCAGAAACTAAAAAAACCACAAGGCAAGTTATTTTCTGCCATGCGGCTTTATATTTTCTTCCCTTTATTTACTACAGCCATAAGTATACACTACCTTCACGGTTCTGTCAACTAAATAAAGTCAAACTAATTTTCCTTCCTATAAATACTTAAGCATACCGGTTTATCAGGTAAGATATTGTATTGCAGCGCCTCCTGAAAAATAAAATCAGCTTCCGCTGAGTCATAGTTTTTAAGTTCATATCCCTGAAGGAATAACTGGCCGGCGCAATCCTGCTGAAACGGGCAAGGAAAACCAGTTTGCGCAAAAAAATTATTGATTTGACATTCCAAGTATTTACTTTGCGGCCAGAATTCATGCGGCTGTATATCGGCAATAATCAAATACCTCATCTGCGATAAAAACTCAAGAAACATGCCGGGATTAGAAAAAAAATCAATAACTTGAGGCGTTGCATTGCATTCTAAAATCAATATCGATATCAAGCGGGTATACAGGCTAACCTGCGCAGGCTCTGATCCAAAGGACAACACCCCGATCTTCTCCCGGGAATCATTAAAACAGGAAAATAATTTTTTAGCCTGTTCTTGTTTGGAAAATTCGCAGTATATGCTGTGGCCTAAACCATTAACGCTATTCAAGTATGTCACTGAAGCCATCCTAACCTTGCCTTGATAAATCAAAAATAAGGATGCCATGATAACTCCGCTAACACATATGCGTTTGATAATTTTATGCGGTATTTTCAGCAATGCTACCGCGCTACGCAGCGCAATCGCAGGCAATACCGCAAAAACATAACTTCCCTGTAAAAAGTAGAACCTTTCCTGCCCGGGCCGGATACTGTGCAGGCTTGAAAAAGCATTGAATTTCTCTGTTATAACAAGAATCAGCGCAAGCAGAATAAACGGACTAAACACCCATAAATAGACATATTTTTTTCCTGCCCAGCGCTGCATTAAAGATAAGCTTAACGCCGCAATAGCAATACACCCTCCAAATAAACCCGTGCCTTCTAGAGCCGCCGCCCTAATAAACCATCCCACTAATTGAAAAAAGTTAAGCGATTCAAAAAAAGCAATATTTACCACCGCGCCAAGTGAATGCATTATAGCCGGTTTATTGCAGTAATACGGCAGAAAAATAATCCCTGCTAATATTAACGAAATAAAAAAGTTTTTTTGTTTTTTAGTATTACGAAACTTGATCATCCTCCCTAGCGCATACACAAGCGGGCCAAGCAGAAATACTATCAGAAATTGCCTAGTTAACATCAAAAAACCTAAAGCAATACCAAATGCTATCGAGCTTTTTCTATCGGTAAAACCGCGGCTGAATAAAAACATTGCCGCTGCCAGCATTACCATTGCCAATGAAGCCATCTCAAGGTTAAACTGGTAAAGCGCTGAATTAACTGCCGGATAACTGGATAAAAGCAGCGCTGATAAAAATCCGCTTCCCTCGCATATTTTTTCTCCCGCATAATAAATGCTTAAGCACAATACAATATAAAATAAAGCGCTATTCAAAAGAATAACCCGCGCACTAAAAAAACCAAGTCCTATTTTCAATACAGCTGCGCAAATATAATAAAGCGGCGGATAAGTATGCACCCTATCCATGAAATGGCTCAGCCACATCCCTTCACCTGATTTTATTTCCCGGATAAGGCAATAAGCATTATGCAAATGCTGATTAACTGCTTTACCCTGCGGAAGAGGTTTATGCTTAAGCCAAAAACAAACACTTAAAAACTGAACCGCAATCATTAAAAGTAAAAACCAAACCAAATATTTGCTTAACTTTTTTTGTTTTTGAATATTACCATAAACCATATATTATCCTATCAGCTTTTACGTTAATCGTCATTTTATCATAAACTTACCGTTGCCGTAAAAAAAATAATCATTACCGGTAACTACCTTGTTTTTTAGAAAAATTTTTCTGATTCCGGAAAAACTTTTCCGCGTTTTCGCGGGGGAAAATTTCCCCCGCGAAAAATAAAAAATCAAAGCCTTATTTTTTGCTCTTAGAAAGTTATGTTTGCTAAAAATTACTATGACTTTATTTTTTGGCACATATATTGCTTTATTAATTTAAACAAGGCTTACAACAACTTTTAACCCAAAGGACTGCGCATGACGAAAAACCTCATTACTCTAACATTGCTTTCAAGCCTGTTTATCGGATTAACCGGATGCGCCAGCTTAAACGCCAGGATAAACCGTATTTCAATCAACATGCACAAAGACGAAGTACGCGCGCTGATGGGAAATAATTTTAAAGCATTGGCATCCAAAGTAGACAAGGAAGGCAGAGTGCTTGACCTTTGGGAAATCTATGACGAAAAAACGAAAAAACAATATGTAATTTATTTTTTAAATAACAGGGTTTCGCAATGGGGCAATAAAGAAGAATTGCAGAATTTTCCGGAACTTCATTCATCTAAATTAAACCCTTAATTTTTCAGACTAACACTCTCTTCTCCTTAAAAAACCTCTTGCTTTGGCAAGAGGTTTTTTAATCACCAGGGCTTAAAATCAACTATTTTTTCGAACGGCTTTCTTTAGCTTTTTCTATAACCAGGCTTGAATCCTTTTTTCTTCCCCGGAAATAAGAAAGCACCATTTCCGCCTCATGAAAAGGCAGGCTGACAAAAGAAAATCTTTCAAGAATCTGAACATCCCTGATTTTTTCCTCCCGCACGTTACATTTATCCCTGATAATTTGAGTTAATTTTTTATTGGTTAATCCGTCTTGTTTGCCCTGGCTGACAAAAAGCCTGGTTTTGCCTTTATTATCTACTCCGGAATCTTTGATCTGGGAATAGCTTTTTTCATCAAGCTCTCCACCGAAAGAACACTGCAAAAGCGCGCAGATAACATCTTGGGCTTCGTTATCTTTCAACAAATCTTCCGCCATTTCAATAAATTCCGGCTGGGGCCCGGATTTTATAATTTCTTCAAGCCGCGACTTAATCCTTAACTTCTTACTTTTAATAACTTCATCTATCCTTGGCAGCCTTGCCCTGCGGATATCGGTTTTTGCAACTCTGCTGATATATTGAAGCTTTCGGTATTCCTGCGGCGTAATAAAGGTTATGGCATTTCCGGTTTTTCCGGCGCGGCCGGTCCGTCCAACGCGATGCACATATGACTGCGGGTCATGCGGAAGAGAATAATTAATCACATGCGTAAGATCCTGAACATCTATGCCGCGTGCCGCCACATCCGTAGCCACAAGCACGTTTACCAGTTGTTTTTTGAATTTATTCAAAATCTTTTCTCTTACATTCTGGGCCATATCTCCGTGCAAAGCATCGGCATCATAGCCGCGTTCCATTAAATGTGCTGCAACAGTATCTACATCTATCTTTGTCCGGCAGAAAACAAGGCCGAAAAACTCCTCTTCAATATCGATAATCCGGCAGAGCGCTTCGAATTTATTAGCTTCGCTGACCTCAAAATATATCTGATCAGTCTGGCTGACCGTAAGCTGGCCTTTTGTTACCTTAAAAATCTCATGTTCTTTCATGTATTTTTTCGCGATATCCATTATTTCCTGCGGCATCGTAGCGGAAAACAGCAGCGTTCTTTTTGCCGGATTCGTGCTTTTCATGATTTCGCTTACATCCTCAAAAAACCCCATATTCAGCATTTCATCCGCCTCATCAAGGACAAGAAAAGAAATCGCGTCAAGCCGTAATGTGCGGCGGTGAAGATGGTCAAGTATCCTTCCCGGAGTCCCGACTACGATATCAACTCCCTTGCGCAGGCTTCTTAACTGCAATTCCATAGATTGGCCCCCGTAAATCGGCACAATCGTCAATTCTTTTTTACCTTTCAAGGAATATATCTCTTCAGCAACCTGAATTGCCAGCTCACGCGTAGGAGTAAGCACAAGCACCTGGACTGTTTTCGCTTTCCTTTGAATAAGTTCAATGATCGGAAGGCCGAATGCCGCGGTTTTCCCGGTTCCGGTCTGCGCTTGCCCGACTATATCTTTTGTCCCGGTAAGCATTGCCGGAATTGTTTTCTCCTGAATAGGAGTCGGTGTTTCAAATCCTTTTAGCTCCAGCACCTTAAGCGTTTCAGGGGAAAGGCCTAGGTTTTCAAATGATTTCATCTGATTATCCGCTTTCTTTTGTTTTTATAGCATTTGTTTAGTTATTATCTCAATCTTAATTTCTATTATAACAGCAAGCCTCGCCTAAAAAAACCAAAAATAAAAAATAAATCCGGATTGACGAAACGCTGGTTTTATGAAAAAATACTATTCATTAACCATGGATAAAGACGTTCTCATCATCGGAGCCGGCGCTGCCGGGCTAATCTGCGCTATTGAAGCCGGCAGGCGGAAGCGTTCTGTAGTAATATTAGAACATAACCGCGATATCGGCCGCAAATTAAGTATTTGCGGCGGAGGCCGTTGTAATTTTACTAATATTAATATCGGGCCGGAACACTATATTTCCCAAAACCCTCATTTTCTAAAATCTGCTTTATCGCGTTACAGGCCCGAAAATTTCTGCGGCTTATTAAAAAAACATGCCGTATCTTACCATGAAAAAAAATTCGGCCAGCTTTTTTGCGATAATTCCGCGAAAGAAATAATCGGCATGTTTATCAAGGAATGCCGTTACGCGCATGTTTCCATCTTAAGCGGAATAAAAATAAACAGCCTTAAAAAAAACCATGTTTTTACCGTTTCCACTAATAAAGGCGTGTTCACAGGCAAAAGCCTTGTTATCGCAACCGGCGGCCTTTCCATGCCCTCTGTCGGAGCAACTGATTTAGGATACCGGATTGCCCGCCAGTTTGGTTTAAAAATTACCCCTGTTAAACCAGGCCTTGTTCCGCTTATTTGGGATAGTAAAAATAAAAAAATATTTTCCGCTCTTTGCGGTGTTTCGGTCAAAGCAAAGGCCAGCTTTAAAAAAATCAGTTTTACGGATAACCTGTTATTCACGCACAAAGGCCTTAGCGGGCCGGCAATACTGCAAATATCTTCATATTTAACCCCCGGCGACGAGATTTGTCTGGATTTTATTCCCGAGTTAAACTTTATTGAAATTTTTAAAAATCATTCTCAAGATAAAATAAAGCTGAAAAATATTCTAAAGGATATTTTGCCGCAACGCCTTGTCGAAGTTCTCGCAAGGCATTTTCCTGCGGAAAAACCTGTGTCTTCCTACACTCCAGATGAACTAAAAAAAATCGAACATATTCTTCGCGCCTGGAAAGTTATCTCTAACAAAACGCAAGGCTACGAAAAAGCCGAGGTTACCATAGGCGGCGTTGACACAAGCGAATTGTCTTCAAAAACAATGGAATCAAAAAAAGTCCCCGGCCTTTATTTTATCGGAGAAGTATTGGATGTCAGCGGGCATTTAGGCGGCTACAACCTGCACTGGGCCTGGGCCAGCGGATTCACTGCCGGCCAATATGCCTGATTTTCACGCTAAACACGAATGAACAAAAAATATCTTAACCAGATATATACGCAACTAATGAGCACTGACTGCATCATCAAGGGAAGCCCATATTTTAAGAAACTTAAAAAAGTTATCGGATATTTATTGCGTTCGCCGATTTTTGCCATAACCAGGTTCGCTGATGCTCCGATCAATGTCCCGTTTCCTCCAAGACAGGCGCCTAAAGCAAGCGACCACCATAGCGGCGCGGTAATTTGCGCGTTCAACTGCGCCTGCCCCAATCCGGAATAATACGAAGAAAGTTTTTCTATCACTTCCTTGATCATCGGAATCATTGTGATAACAAACGGAATATTATCCAGTAAAGAAGATAGCACCGCGCTGCCGGCCAGAATCATCATGCATAATAACAATACATTCGTACCGCCAACCTTGATTATCCACTGCGCTATCAACGAAATCACGCCGGTATATTCCAAACCGGCAACAATCATAAATAACCCGATAAAGAAAAACACCAGCCCCCATTCCACGCGCATCAAAGTCATATCTACCTCTGAACGGCATACGGCAACCATGATCATGCTTCCGCAAAGAGCGATAATTCCCGGCTCAAGGCCGGTGATAGTGTGGGTAAAAAAGCCGGCCAATATCGCTCCTAATACCCAGAGAGCGTAACGCATTCTTTTTTTATCAATAATCGCCAGATCAGGCAGAGCCTGCGTTATCCTAGACTTTATCTCCTTTGGAACATGCCACTTCTTCCGAAACAGCATATATACCGTTGCTAAAAATACCAGGAACACTATTGTTATTACCGGAGTTAAGTTAAAAAGAAAATCATTAAAAGATAATCCAGCCTGTAAGCCGATTAGAATATTCGGCGGGTCTCCGATCAATGTTGCCGTTCCGCCGATATTTGACGCGATAGCTTCAAGGATTAAAAAAGGCGTCGGAGATATTTCCAGTATTTCCATAACCAAAATAGTTATCGGAGCAATCAGAATAATCGTTGTCACATTATCAAGGAACGCTGAAAGCACAACTGTCACGCTTAAAAACAAGATCAGGATCATCATCGGATTTCCTCTCGCCAGTTTCGCGACACTGATCGCGACCCATTCAAAAAATCCGGTCTTTGATAAAACATGCACACAGGTCATCATCCCGACAAGAAGAAATATCACGTTTAAATCCACTGCCCTAACCGCTGTTTCAAAAGGAACCAGCCGCAGCAAAAGCATTATCGATGCCCCGACTACAACGATAATCGTTTTCTCGATTTTTTCCATAACAATAAACGCGTAAACAATAACAAAAATTAAACTTGCCAATATCCCTTGCATATTATAAGTATCCTTCTTTTAAAAAAATAATATTTTATCTATAATGCTAAACCTGTCAATTTCCCCGACAAGCTTGCCGTCATCAACAACAAAAAGCTTCGACTGATTTTTTACCGCCAGCTCAAACACTATTTCCAGTAAAGTCGCGTCCTTGGAGATTACCGTAGTATCCTTAACAACAATATCCCTGGCTTTAAGTTCTTTTTTTATCTTAAAATATTTTTCAAACGGGTCAATATGCCTGACAAAAGATACTGTGTTCAGATGTTTAAAAAACTCCGGAATCCCATGGAGAAAAATTTCTGAACACGCAATTTGCCCGCAAATCCTGCCCTCGCTATCTATTACCGGAACAATGTCTAAATGGCTCAAATGCATAATACGCGTTACATCCTCAACCGAGGAGTCCATTTTAACAGAGGCTTTTACCGGCCTCATTATATCGCCGGCGCGGATTGTCTTAGTCGCGTTAAGGTTATGTTCTTTAAATTTTTCGCTGATCTGGCCCGCGCTCATACCGTTAAATAATGTGTCAATATACTTTGTTTCATTTAAGAAACGGATAATCGCTGACATCGTCTGAAGAATAATATACGGTTCTTCTGTCGAAGAAATCATCAAGCATATAAAATTTACCGGTAAACCGTCAAGGCTGTTAAAATCGATATTTTTTTTGTTTATCCCGATAACAACAACAAATTTCTCCCAGCCTTTAATCCGGGCATGCGGAAATGCCACTCTTTGCCCAAGCCCTGTTGTCTGCATTTTCTCCCTGGCCATAACTTCTTCCAAAGCTTTTTCAAAAGAAATTTTTCCCGCGAAAACATCCTTTTTCTTAAAAACCTTCTCCACAAGAACGCGGATAGCACCCTCTTTATTCGCCGCGTCAAGATTGGCTGCGATCAGTTCCGGCATTACATACTGGCTAATATCAATCATTGTTTATTTCCCCTCTTCAGTAATATACTTTCAAAAAAAGCACTGCTTGATATTTTACAGCAGCGCTATTAATTTACATGCATTTTTACGCTTTATAATAAATAGTATTTTACCGCTTACATTCTGATTAAATAAAAAATTTTTTAGCATTTCGCGCTGCCCATCAACTTTAATAACCCATCAAGAATAGTTAATGGGTGCGGCGGGCACCCGGGGATATAAAGATCAACCGGAATAAGCGAATCTACTCCGTCATTGGTTTGCTCATGCCCGATATACGGCCCGCCAGATATTGCGCATGCCCCGACAGCAATAACAAGTTTAGGCGACGGTACTGCTTTATATGTTTTTTCAAGCGCTAACCGCATATTTTTTGTAACCGGGCCGGTTACTACGATTCCATCCGCATGGCGGGGCGAAGCAACAAACTGAATACCAAACCGGCCAAGGTCAAAACCAACTGTATTCAAAACATTTATATCAAGTTCGCAGGCATTGCATCCGCCGGCGCTCACCTGACGTAATTTCAATGACCGTCCAAAGATATGTTTTATTCTTTTTTTAACCTCTCTGCTATTTTGTTCCGGTTTATTTGAAATTATCAGGCCTTTTCTTTCTTTTACCGCCAAGCGATATTCTCGTGTAAAAGTTATTGCCTTATCTGCACAGATTCTTTGGCATTCTCCGCAAAAAAGGCATCGTCCCAGGTCAAGCAAAAGGCCATCTCCTTCTATGCCGACCGCTCCCGTAGGACAAATAATTTTGCACTTCTGGCAATCCTCTTTAGAAATATTAGGCCGCACACAAGGCCTGCCTAAAAACCTTTCCGGCAAAGATTCATTTTTTACAGGCAAAGGCATCGTCCTATAGCCTTGTTTTAATCTCGCAAATAATGTTTTGATCATATCAATCCTAATTTTCCTTAAAGATCGTGGCCGCAATATGATAGATTAAAACTTTTATTGCACAGAGGAAAATTTGATATTTCCTCCCCTCGAAGTGCCATTGCCAACCCAGCCCAATTATGAAATGACGGGTCAACAATTTTATATTGCGCTATATTCCCATTTTTGTCGGTCAAAACAGCATGACAGATCTCTCCGCGCCAGCCTTCAACCAATGAGACCGCTATATTTTCCCGTTTTATTGCGCTAACTGGCGCTATAATCTCGCCTTCAGGTAAATTATTCAACTGGTCCAGTATAAATTCAACTGACTTTTGTATCTCAAGCCACCGCACAAAAGCACGGCTAAAAACATCTCCAGAAGAATACGTTGATAAAGGTATCTGGGAAAATTGAAAAATGCCTGCAGGGAAATCAAAACGAACATCACGTTCGATCCCGCAGGCTCGCGCGCTAACTCCAACTAACCCGAGATCTAAAGCTGTCTGTTTTGTTAAAAAACCAGTTTCATCAAACCTATCCACTACCAAGGAAGAATCCCATAATAGAGATACTGCGCTTCTAACATCCTCAATTGCCTTCACTAAACACTTCTTTAATTCTGCGGCCATTTTATCATTCAGATCAAACAATACGCCTCCTGGCCTTATCATATTACGGCCAAATCTATTGCCGCAAATTAACGCTGTCAAGTTAAGAAAATCGCCTCTTAATCTTCCGCAATATGACGCTGTAGGCAAATATCCAATGTCATTAGCTAAAGCCCCCAAATCGCCGGTATGATTAGCCAACCTTTCTAATTCAAGCATAATAGCCCTAAGAGCGAAAGCTCTTAACGAAACCTCACAATCCGACAAACTTTCTATTGCTTGAGCATATGCCAGCGAATATCCAACCGTTGTATCTCCTGCCGCAGTTTCCACATAATGGATGTACGGGCCCAACAGCCACTTCATGAATCTCATCTCCATTAACCTGCAAAAAATTTGTGACTGATGGTATAATTTCCTGCTTTTCAAAATTATTCGAACTTTTTTTATAAAGCTCATGAAACCTAATTGGTTTA
The DNA here is from genome assembly GCA_016213925.1 of Candidatus Omnitrophota bacterium. Taxonomy (GTDB): domain Bacteria; phylum Omnitrophota; class Gorgyraeia; order B26-G9; family B26-G9; genus JACQZH01. The sequence continues at coordinate 20,097 of JACQZH010000006.1, forward strand.
AGCCACGGGTGCCCATCAGGATATATTCCCCACTGCTCAAAGATTTCCCGTTCAAACCAATGAACTTGCGGAATCTGAACTGTCAACGAAGGATATGAATCTTTAACAGAAGTAGAAAAAATTTCCAGCCACCCGTCTTTATCATACGCGCGAACCATCATAAGATTAACTGACCCGTTTTCATTCGGATACCCCCAGAAAGAAACTACCCTCGCGCCTTTATTTGCTCCTTCGATAACACAATCGCGAAATTCGCCAAACGGCAAAAGAGGAATATCCCCTAAAGGCTTCTCCTGAGAATTACGTACTCTTAAAAGACGCTGTGCCATTAAAACCATCCCAATCCTTTAGCCGCTGCTTCTAAAGCGCGGGTTAACCAAACGGGGAAAAACACGCCAATCCCAATAGCTAAAACAAAAAAAACTACTGGAGTAAGTGTTCTCCAAAAAGCATTTGCCTGGCGCAAATCACTCTTACTCTTCTTTTCGGCTGAAACGCCCTGCACCATTGAAATAAATATCCGCGTCATTCCGATAAAAACAACCGCTAAAGTAATTAAAAAACAAACAGTGACCCCATAGCGCCCTTGTAATAACGCTTCCTTCAGAATGATAAATTTACCAAAAAAAATAACGGATGGCGGCATTCCTGTTATTAACAAGAAGCCAACCATCCAAAGCACTCCGGACCGGCACATTTCCCCTGCGGCAATCCCCTGGATATCCGATATTTTTTTTGTCTTAAAATAAGAAAAAATATTCCCGGCAACGAAAAATAACCCCGCTTTGGTTAACGAATGCCCTAACATGTTTGCCATTGCGCCAAAAACAGCGCCCCCTCCCAAACCAATGCCTAGAGTTATTATCCCCATATGTTCTATACTTGAATACGCCAGCATTCTTTTGTAATCCGTTTGCCCTAAAATAAACACCGCCGCAAACAGAATAGATAAAAGCCCAAAAACAATAAATATCTCCTGGCAATATGACTGAAGCCCGGCCGCGATACAGATTTGATAGCCGCGTAAAATTCCTAAAAAAGCGCAATTAAGCAATGCCCCTGAAAGAAGCGCCGAAACAACAGACGGCGCTTCACTATGAGCGTCAGGCAGCCATGTATGAAAAGGAGCAAGCCCCATCTTTGTGCCGTATCCGACAAATAAGAGCAGGAATGCCGCTTTTAACCATGGTATATTTATCTGCCAGGCATTTTCTATCACTTTAGCTAAAAGCATCTCTGATTGATTATTATTCGCAACAGCCAGAAAAAAGATCCCCAGCAAAGCTACCGCAATTCCCACAGAACAGATTAGAAGGTATTTCCATGTCGCTTCCAGAGAACGTTTGGTACGATGAAAATATATTAAAGGCGCGCTTGCCAAGGTTGTTGCCTCAACGCCAACCCATAAAAGAGCTAAATGCTGACTGGCAATAACTGTTGTCATCGTCGAAAGAAATAATAAAAAACATCCGCTGAAAACCGCTTCATTAGAAAAAATCTTATGCTTTTTATTCTCATCTTTAAAATGCCCGCTTTCATTAGATAAATACTGGACACCATAAAGTGACGCCCCCAAAAACAGGACACTAGTAATAATCAAAAATACAAAACTCACATCATCAAAAACAAACCATCCGCCCAAAAGCCCGAAGTCCTGTTTGCCCCATGCAAAACAAGTTAGAGCCAGATGCGCCCCGGAACAGGCAACGATTACGCCCCTGCGCATAAAATCATCCCGGATAAAAAATGAAACTACTCCAAAAAAAAGCGGGATCGTGATTAATAATACAGTAACCATCTTATAATTCCTATTTTTTGGTTATTAAATCTTTAAGTTCCGATAATTTATGCGTATCAATATGGTCAAATTCCCGGCTAATATGGAATATCGCGATTCCCATGACAAACACCGCCACAAAAATATCCAGCAAAATAGCTAATTCAACCAAGAAAGATTGCGCCCCTAAAAAAACCGCGCCAAAAAGAAAAATGCCGTTTTCTAACACCAGATATCCGATTACTTGAGTTATTGCTTTCATCCGGCTGACTATTATCAACGCGCCGGTAAAAAAAGTCGCGAAAGACACTGGCGCGGCCAAATACGAAATAAGCGGCTGCGCATACTCTAACCGGCTGGTTAGCCAAAAAGACAGCGCGAACATAAGCACGCCCATCAACAATGAAAGCGGATATCCTCCTAAAGGTTCGACTTCTTTTCTAATATTCGCTTCCCGCAAAGCCCGGAACAATAATCCTGGAAATATCATGCCTTTCAAAATAATACTGAAAAAAGAAATAATAATAATTCCCGGCAGAATCGAATGAATATCAATTATCACCGGCATGAATCCTACCAGAATTCCCTGGACAGCAGCTATTTGTATGCATGTTCTAATCCGGCTTGACGAAAGCATCATCAAATTCATAAGCAATACCGTAACAATAACAAAATCAATAGGCATTTCCATTTTTTTACCTCATTGTAAGTATCAAAGCAACCACAGATAACGCCAACGCTATAATTAAAAAATGCGGAACTTTTAATAAACGCAGCCGCGCGAGAACCGATTCCACAATCCCGACAATAACCGCAAGAAAAATCATTCCAAAGATAAAAATTGCGACATCAATTCCCCATCCGCGAGAACATGCTCCCAAAAACATACTTACCAGTAATGTCCCCAAAAGCCAAAATTTCACTGCGGCTCCATAAAGAATATATGCAAAATCAACTCCTCCATGATCCAAAACCATAACCTCATGAATCATGGTTAGTTCCAAATGAGTATTAGGATCATCCACCGGGATGCGGGAATTTTCAGATAAAAAAACAATAAAAATTGCACCAAAAACCAAATAAATTCCTGGGCCGAAAGCTGCCCAGGAATTTATAACCGCGCTGGAAAATATCCCCGAAAGAGAAATGCTTCCTGTTAAACGCGCTAAAGCCGCCAAACTTAAAAATAATGACGGCTCGGCAAAAGCAGCAAATTGGACCTCCCTGCTGGCCCCCATGCCTTCAAAACTCGAACCAGTATCAAGAGCCGCCATGACAGTAAAAAAACGCGCAAGCCCCAACAAATAAATAAATAATACTATATCGCCATCAAATGAGATTAACGATGGATATCCGGTAAAAGGAATCAATGCCGAAGCAATTACAACTGCACTCAAACTAACTATCGGCCCGGCAACAAAAATCCATGTTGTTGTTTTGCTGTATACAGCTCCTTTTCTAAGCAATTTAAAAATATCATAGTACAACTGTAATAAAGGGCTCCCTTTCCGTCCGGCAAAAAAAGCTTTCGTGCGGTTAATCACTCCGAACAAAAACGGAGAAAGGATTAGAATTAAAATAAACTGTACTATCTTCGTATGCATTTTTATAATTTCCAAATAAAAAGCGCGATCAGAGTAAATAAAATATACAAAATATACAAATGTAACTGCCCATGCTGAACCCCTGTTAATCTTTCCGCTAATCGATGAATAAATTTAAGCGCGGGACGAAAAACCGTTTCACTAAATAAATCTGCTGTTTCAGTTTTAAAAAACGAAACATCAGGGAAATATTCAGAAATTTTAGGCCCATGTTTTTGAGTTCTTAGAATACCTCTAAAAAAATCCGCAATAGGCTGCACATATGAAGATGCGGTATACTGCATGCGCGCTTCGGGTTTTGCATACCCGCAATCCCAGGTAAGAACACGTTCTACGCGCCTGCCTTTAAGCAGCATTTGACGCAGCGCAGCTATCAATAAAATTAAGACTGTGGCTAAACATCCAATCAAAGCTAAAGACGCGATAATTCCCAAACAAACAAAAACCGTTATCCCTGATCCAAATATACCCTTTAAAGAAGCAAAATAAATCAAAAACTCGCTTATAAATCCGTTTAGCACTGGTAGTCCGCAAATCGCGGCAGCGCCAACAAGAAAACAAAACCCGGTTACAGGCATTTTTTTAAGCAGCCCCCCTAAAAGATCTATTTTCCTAGTACCGGTTTCATGTAAAATAACTCCTGCCCCAAGAAAAAGCAACCCTTTAAAAAATGCGTGATTAATAACATGCAGCAATCCTCCGGCAAATCCCAGAACGATTAAGGTGGGATTATTCATGCTCATCCCCAAAACGCCTAATCCTATTCCCATTGAAATAATGCCGATATTTTCAATACTTGAATATGCCAAAAGCCGTTTTAAATCCTGCTGGGCCAATGCAAATAAAATCCCGAAAATTCCTGAAACAATTCCTATAAAAATCAGCAGCCATCCCCACCATACGCAAGGCGTACCCAAAAAATTTATAACTCTAAGTAAACCATAAATTCCGGTTTTTATCATTACCCCTGACATAACCGCCGAAACATGGCTCGGTGCTGCCGGATGCGCCTCCGGAAGCCAAATATGCATCGGCATAAATCCGGCTTTTGTCCCAAACCCGATTAACGCGCAAAGAAAAATTATTGAATGCAGAAAACCCGGAGCAGTTATTTGGCTCCCGGGGAAATCAAACGAACCGCTATCTTTGCTCAATAAAATAAACATTGCCAGCAAAAAAAGTGTTCCGATTTGGGCAGCAATCAAATAGATCAACCCGGCTTGAGCAGCCTCTTTCTTTTCTCCTTCAAACAATACCAGAAAAAATGAACTCATTGACATCATTTCCCAGGCCAATAAAAAAAGAATCGCATTACGGCTAATCACCACAAGCACCATGCTGGCAATAAGCAGATTAAAAAAGAACCACGCGCTTCCTATATTCTTCTTTCCATAATAATGCCGCAAATATTCCGCTCCATATAAAGCAGCCAACGCGGACAGAATAAAGATCGGGAATAAAAACAACGCCCCCAAACTATCTATCGCCACAGATAAAGAACCATCGGGGACAAACCAAGGAATGCTTAATTCAGCACAGCCAGGACTATTATAAACGATAAAAAGAGAGCTTAATCCCAATACGCATGCGCAGACAGCGCCTATTGCGCCAATATAATTTGCTAACTTGACAAACCGGTTTAAGCTAAGCGCAAGCAATCCGCTCATTATAAATATGGTTAATGAACAAAATACTATATTCATATGCAAATTTTTCTTTCATTACAAAAACGTTGGCCTATTGACCCAATAATTGTTCCGCTTTTTCAATTTCGCACACTATAATTTCCCGGGATTTTTGCTTTACAAGCGCATCTTTCACACCATCATCTTTCAAAACAAAAGCTATTATTGAAAGCATTTTTAAATGGCTTCTGACAGTTGGGCTGATTAAAGTAACCAGGCAATTAACCGGCTTACCGTCTATCGCGCCGAAATCAACAGGCTTTTCAGAAAAACAAATTGATACTATTACATGCGGGATATGGGTAACGATAGGATACCGCGCATGCGGAATTGCGATTCCATCCCCAAACCCTGTAGATCCAAGTTCTTCTCTAAGAAGCATCGCGCTTAGAAGGCCTTCTCTGCTAACCTCGCCGGGTAAATCCAAGGAATAAACAACCGAACTAAGCAAAGCTTTCTTATCATTACCTTTAACATTATAGTAAATTCCGCCTTTCCTGATTGTTTGTGTCAATGAATTACCCGTAATGTGATTTCCAGTAACATCACTAAACATTTCCTTTGAAATGCTTATTTTTTGAGCTGTTGCCCAGTCTAATATTTCCACCCTGTTAAACCGGTATTGCTCGTGAATCCGATAAACAGGAATCTTCCGTTTTTTTATCCAGCGATAAATAGTTTTCTCTGTGACATTCAACAATTTAGATAAATCTTTTACGCTTAACTGCATTCGCTCCTCCAAAAAATAGATACATCCAAATCCAGATCAAAGCAATGCTGGGAATAAGAAAAAACCTTGGGTATTGCGCTTGCGGCGCCATCTTTATCATGATAAAACCCGTCACGAAAAAACTGCTTATTAGAAAAGCACTTGCCAAAGCTGCTTTAGCATAAACTCTCCTCAATATTAACGCTGCCGCTAGCAATAAACCATACCCAACAGCCACAAGCGCATACTCTAAAAACCCTAAAGATATTTCGCCTATACAAATATTTCCTCCGAAAATATGCGGCCGGTAAAAAATAAACGGAAAAACAAATAAAAATCTTATTGATTCAAAGTGAAAAAAAACTCCCATCGCGCTATGCCTTTGAAAATGATTCACGGTCAGCTCTTTTATCCCGTTCCAAAACCCAAACATGAATAAAGGATTTGAAAATATAAAAATAAACAGGCTTGCCCCCAGCCAACTCAATATCCCGGCAATAACCTTACGTAAGCCAAGCTGCCTGGCATTTAAAAACCAAATCGCCGTAATAGTCGGTATTAAAACAACCGCAATCGGCTTAGAACTTATTGCCAGGCCGGTAAAAACTCCTGTGATTAAAGTGCGCTTCCAGCAAACAAACCCGCGCCGTAATGTATCTTCTAAATAAACACTTGCCAGAAGCGCTGAAAACATAAAAAAAATCATCGGCGCTTCAAGCAGGACAGCTGTGTTTATAGAGCGGAAAAAAGGGTTGCAAAGCAACAACCCGGCCGCAACAACCGCTGCACGTGAAGAAACTGAAATACGCACCAAAAAATAAAAAAGTACCGTAGACAGCGATGATAATAACGCTATAAAAACCTTAAGAATAATTAAATATTCCACTTGAGGAAAAATTTTTTGAAAATTCTTTGATAGCTGGCTAAAAAAACCGAGAACATAAAGAGAAACCCTGGGATTAACGCTGCCGTAACCGTTTAATTGCTGTTTCCATATCTCACTATGGAAATCATGCCCTATAAAAAACAGGCTGAAAAACGTATCTCCGGCAACTAAAAACCCAGCCTCATCCCAGCAATACCAGCAATCATCTTGAGCATAAAACTCTGAAGAATATACAATCGCTGTGGAAATCACCGCAAAAGAAACAACAAAGACTAAAATCGCTTGCGCAAATAATGTTTTCACTTTTTTGCTTCCTCAATAATTTTTCCACCGGCAAATTCTTCTTCCGCTTCTCCGATTAAAGCCAGTCTTTATCTGTCCAATACCGGTATTCTTCGGGCCAATCATTTTTTCTAGCAATAATCACATTTCTAAAATGCGCCTTAAATGCTTCAATATTTTTTAACTGCTCCGAATAGCTTGTGCGCTGCTGAATATCCAAAGCAAATTTCTTTCCCAGCTTAAATGCTTCTTCAATTTTAGCTTTGGATACAGGCACTCGCGAAGACATTCCTCCTGAGTACTGGGCTGCACAAACATTAGCATAATAACAGATATAATTAAGCACTTCCTGATCATGTCCGCTGCCGGAAGTTACAACCCCGCAGATATATTTGCCTAAAAACCGGCGGCAATGAATAAAGTGGCTTGCCCTTTCCCAAAACGCCTTCATCAAAGCCGTTACCTGATTTATATAGTTAGGCGTAGAAAAAATTATTCCATCCGCCAAAAGCATCTTTTCTGAAATTCCCCGCACCCCATCGTTTATCGGGCATTCCAATATTTTCTTGTGGCACATTTCGCAGTGCGAGCAAAAATTAATTTTATAATCGCAAAGCTGTATAATTTCACTTTTAAGGGCTCCGCAGCCTCTTAAAACCTCCTTAGCCAAAATAAATGTCTGGCTTTTATCTTTACGCGGGCTTGCTGATATAAGCAGAATATTCATTAACGATTTTATCTCCTTTTAAATGCTTTCTTCGATTTATCCGGTTTTTGCAGCTGCGGAATTACATCTTGTATGGCAAATTCATCCAAGCGGTGGTCAAACCGCGTATAAATTTTGTCAGGCTCTATCTTCATGATTACGTGCCCAGCGACTTTATCGCCGGTTTTATATTGGCTGCCGGAAATGACCACTATAGGGCTCTGCCTATCATATAAGATCCCCTCAATTTTATATTTATAGGCTATAAATGGCACTGCCAATGCTTTTTGGTGTTTCGGATTTTTGCCGGACTCATAATGAAACTGCACTTGTTGATATTTTGGGTTGTCTTTTGCGCAATATTTCAGGCTCTTTTTTAAATACCCCTGCGCAACTTCATATTCCCGCATGTTTAAATAAGCCTTCCCTAACTCAAGATACGCAAGCCAATAATGATTTTGCGCCTTCAAAGCCGTATTAGCATATTTAATGGCATTCTGAAAACCGCCTGTCCCTTCATTTTTAAGATATTCCAAAATTCCCAGTTCCAAAAAACATTCACTCAAAAAACAATTCACATCCGCTTTTAATTTACTTGTCGCGTCCCTTTCTAAAAGCGCGTCAAAAATAGTAACTGCCTGTTCATATTTGCCGGCATGGAAATATTCCTTAGCCTGAAACAAAAACTCCATCTCTTCGGCTGAAGTAAAATAATTTTTGTTATACTTACTGACTTTACCCAAATCCGGCATTTTTATTTTCTGCAATTCAATACTATTCAAAAATTGGTTCAATTCATTTTCTTCTAAAGGCAAAAAACCTTCATTTGTGCCGGCCATGTAACATTCGATAATCCTGGGGCTGCGCTTCTCGCCTGCCGCGTATTTCCTGGTATTAAACTGAAGATTATTATTCCGTGTTTCAGTTTCCAATAGGAACCAGTCCAGGTTTTCTCCGGAAAATGTAACTATCTTCCTCGCCTTATGGCCGCGTTTTTCTAAACGCTTTTTATCCTCTTTAAGCCATCTCAACGCGTTCTGCCCGGGTAAATAACGCACGGTTAAATAAATTTCCAGCCAATTTTTTTGTTCTTCTATCCGGAAAACATGGTCATATTGACAATACTCCGGGCCGCTTATCTCTTTCCAGCGCTCCGGTTTAATAAAGCTGACTTTTTTTACTTCTTTCATATCATAACGCTTTGCGCAGGATGCCAGGCTAAAAACAAGAAAAAACATCAAAATTGCTAAAAATATTCTTTTCATTTTTCTCTCCTTTCCCCTAAAAAACAGCTCATATCCTATCCGGGAAATTAGAAAAAATCCCGTCAACCCCCAGCTTTTTTATTTTTTCGATATCCGTTTTTTCGTTCAACGTGTATGCAAATACTTTTAGGCCTGATTTATGCGCGTCATCTACCAGCGCCTGATTAATAAATTCTTTTGAAGGATGCAGGGAATAAGCGTTTAATTGAACCGCGCATTGGGCGTATCCGATAGGGATTCCGGCGATTATCGCTCCAATCTTAACCGGCGCGCAAAAGCTGTTAAACTCTAATAGTTCATAATGATTAAATGATGAGATGAGAAAATCATCCCAATCCCAATTTTCTTCCTTTACGTATCTTTTTATAATATCAAAAACCGGTTTTGCCGCTTGCTCTCCTTTTATCTCAATATTCACTTTTGCCGCTTTATTAACTAAGTCCAGCACTTCTTCCAGCAACGGAATGCGCTGGCCTTTTCCGGCATCCATTTTCTTCAGCTGCGCGAACGTCTTTTCCGCGACATATCCCTTGCCGTTAGTTGTGCGGTCTACCTTCGTATCGTGAATAACCACCACTTCTTTGGTCTTGCACACTTGCACATCCAGCTCAATAAAATCAACTTTTAACTCAAGCGCTTTTTCAAACGAAAGCAAAGTATTTTCCGGCGCATAACCGCATGCCCCGCGGTGCCCGATCCTTAAAACCATTTCAGTGTTTCTCCTTCTTAAAAAAACCCCTTAACAAGCTTTTCTGTTTCTTGCGCCAAAGAAAAGCAGCAAGTAAGCCCTGGAGAATCTATCCCGATAAGATTAATAAACCCGCTAAAACCTTTTTCTGTTTCTTCTTTAATTATAAAATCCCTGAATCCGTCCAGCGGCCCCTGCAATTTTGCCCTTATGCCTGCCATATCCGGGCTTAAATCCTCAAGCTCAATAAACGACAAAAACCTGCGCGCGTTCTCATGAAAAAGTTTTTTCTTGGAATCATTTACATTATAATCAATTTTATCAATATATTCCACGTCAGGCCCTAAGCGCAGGCCTCCTGACAAATCCAATACCGTATGGATACCTAAGCTTAATCCGTCATGCCCGGGCACAGGGTAAATCAGGTGATTTAAAAACCTTGCCTTATTATTATGCACCCGGAAATAGTTTCCTTTGCAGTATTTTATTTCATATGCCTTATTCTCTATACCAGCCAGCCGCGCAACTTTATCCGCATTAAGCCCTGCGCTATTAATAACTATGCGGCTTAAAAAGCAAAAATCATCGCCCCGGCTATCTTTGACAGTAATTTTATAATCACTCTGCTGTTTTTCTATGGCAACAACTTCTGTTGAATAGGCAATCTGCACGCCTCTGGACTCTGATTCGTGCGCAAGATTTTTCATCAAGCCATGTGAATCAAAAATCCCGGTAGAAGGAGAATAAACCGCTCTTTTAGCGTTTATATGCGGTTCTTTGCGCTTAATTTCCTTGCTTGACAATAATATCATATCCGTTACTAAGTTTCTCAATCCGTGCTTAAAAAGCTTTTCAAGCCCCTGCACTTCAAAATCATCACAAGCAACAATCAACTTCCCAATCCGCTTATACGCGATATTATGTTCCGCGCAATACCGGTATAATAATTCCTTGCCTTCCACGCACAATCTTGCCTTAAGCGAGTCCTTGGGATAATATATCCCGGCATGAACAACTTCGCTATTACGGGAACTGGTTTCCTGCCCGAAAGACTCGTGCCTCTCGGCAACTACTATATTGCGGTATTTTTTTGAAAGCCCGCAAGCGATTGCCAACCCGACTGCCCCTGCGCCTATAATTGTGATTTCAACTTTTTCCATGATATAAAGGTATTAAGTCCCCGTATGTTTTCTTTCTCAATTAAATTTATGATTCTCTCTTCTAGTGTTCAAACCTCTGAAAAGCCCTAATGATTTCTTCCGGGCCGGAGGCATTCATTAATAACTCCCTAAAATCATCACTGCTTAAAATCCGCGTCAACCGAGCGAGAATTTTTAAATAACTGTTTACGCCCTTATTTACCGGTGTTCCCAGTAAAAAAATCAATCTTGCCGGAGCATTATCAACGGAATTAAATTCTACTCCTTGCGCCGCGCGGCCAAATACAAAAACAAAATCATTAACAGCATCCGTACGCGCATGCGGGATAGCAACGCTGTTGCCCATTCCTGTCGTATTAAGATTTTCTCTTTCGAAAACATTTTTAACAAACAAATCATAATCCACAACTTCTTGCGCATTTTTAAGAAAAGCCGCAAGTTCGCTTATCGCTTCTTCTTTGTTGCGGGCTTTTAAATTAAGGCTTATTCTTTCTGCTTTCAATAAATCAACAATCTTCATTTCTCAATCCCCTTTTACCTTTCAATCAGAAAACATCCTTTTATGGTCAACTTCCAGCAATATCTGCATGATCTTCTCCCGATCTTGAGCGCGCAGCAACTTTTCCGTAATATTCTCCACATGCATAAGTTTGGCAATCTTAGCAAGCAACCGCAGGTGCACAAATTCATTAGGCGCGCAAATCATAAAAAAGACAAAAACATCTTTAGCGTCAGGAGCGCCAAAATCAATGCCCTTTTCCAGGCGCGCGAAAACAACATTCGGCTTTTGGAAAATCTCTGCAGAAGGATTTCTCGGATGAGGAACAGCCACCCCTTTGCCTATGGCAGTACTCATCATCTGCTCTCTATTGCGTAATTCCTTCAAAAGCAATTGCTCATTTAATGTTAATTTATTTTCCCTAGCAATTTTTGCAAGTATTTTTAAAACATCATCTCCATTTTTTGCCTTTAAATTCAATTTTATGTTCTCAAGGCTCACCAGCCTCGATAAGGGAATAATCGTTGTTTCCGTTTGTATAAGCAAATCCAGGTCTTCATCAGCTGACTTGACTATCTGCCCTTGAATATAATTATCAATAGCCGCTAGGTGAAACCGCCATTGATTCCCGATCTTTACACCAGGCAGTTTCCCAGTCTGAGCCATTTTAATAACAGTTTTCTCATTAAGCTTAATATATTCTGCCAGTTCTTTTGTGGTCATGATATCATTTTTCGCCATAAACCCCCTATAATATAACTAACCTATTTTAACTTAAATTAACTTATTTTCCTTTCAAGTATACCTTAAACAGGCTAAAATGTCAACCTATTCACCAATTCTTTAAGCATGCTTGTTAAATATAACTCCGCGTGATACAATGCTTAATATGAAAATTCTTGCTATTTTTTTGTTTATTGGATTACTATTTATTCCTGGCTGCGCTTCTTTGGATTTTTTAAAACCAGCACAAGATATCCCTGTTTTTCATCAGGTTGATAACCGGCTTTACCGCGGCGCCACGCCTAACGAAAAAGGGTTTCAGCAGCTGCTCTCAAAAGGGATAAGAACAATCATCAGCTTAAAAAAAAGCAATGAAGCATCTGCGTATGAGCAAGAAACAGCCAATGCCCTGGGAATAAAGTTTTATAATCTCCCTCTGGATTTATACCAGAAACCTGACGATAAAACCGTACTCAAGTTTTTGGAAATTGTCATGGAAAAAGCCGGGCAGCCGGTATTTGTTTACTGCTCAAACGGCAAAGACCGCACTGGAGCAATGATTGCCATGTACCGCGTAGTCGTATCTCAACTAACAATAAAACAAGCTTATAAAGAAGCAAAAAAATACGGGTTCTGGCCTTATTACGGAGATACGCCGGAACTTAAAGATTTTGTGCATCAGCTAAAAGATAAAACGATTTATTTTGAAAAAGCAAAGGAACTAAAAAATGCGGAAAAAAATTAGCTTTTTGTTTATCCTGTTTTTGCTTGCCATTATTTTTTGCCGGCCTGTTTATGCTTTTTCCACCAGGCACCATCTCATTAATATCGGCAAGGACATTGTCAACGCGCCACTGGTAATATTAAAGGGCGTATTTATCAAAGGGCCTAAGGCAATAAAAGAAATCTACTGCTATGAAGTCTACGGCAGCGAGAAGCCCGAAAAAAATGGCTGGCTGACAAAAAAGATCTTTGCTATCTGGAGCGCCCCTCCGGCTGAGGCTAAAGCAATCATTGACGGAACAGTCGAAGGAATCAAGTCTGTCGGCGATGCGGTAAAAGAAACGCTCTCCATCTTCGCCAGTGATTAGCCGGACTAAAGTATCTATTTTTGTAATAGTTCAGCGTTCAGAAGTTTGAGTCAATAATGATGCGGTACAGACTCAATCGTCTCCCCGCGTTCGCAGGCGGTGCTCGTCGCAATCGGATAAAAATTTCCCGACTGCCCCCCATCCCCCACCTATTTTTACTGTTTTCTAAACGGTTTAAGTAAATACTCCAGCCCGTTAAGCTTAATTTCATACACACTCTTGAGCATAATCCCCAGAGAATCATTTTTAAATCCTTTTTGCGAAAACCAAATAAGATAGCGTTCAGGCAGATCGATCAAAAAATATCCTTTATATTTGCCAAAAGGCATTTTAGCCTGAACCAGTTTTAATAAATATTCTTTATCGGTAAACATCTACTATATTATATTCATTAAATTTTGTTTTAGCATTGATAAAAATTCAAGATATCGATTAAATTGCGCCTTCGATCAAATTCTGCGCCAAACTGCTTTCCGCTTGCTTCTCCCCTGCAATTTTCATATCTATTTTTTTGTAAGCAGATTCTCGGGATTTATTTTGCGTATCGTAGGCATAGGCGAAAGAAATCAAAAAGTCAAGCTGCGGGCAAATTTTCCTGCCCTGAAGCATATTCCTTAATTGTTCTTCCTTCTCAAATATCTTTTTTACGCCTCCTTCTTTGCGGGTTTTCATTTCTACGGCAATTTCATACAGTAATTTCTGCAATTGGGTTTTATAAGTGCCTTCTTCTATCAATCCCAGCACAGCTTCCCAGTAATCCTGCCCTATAGCATCAATACCGGATTTTCCTTTATATTCAGGAGTAAGATCGCCCTTTACTGCATATAAAAATAACCTCCACATTTCTTCAATAAGCATTTCCGTCGTTTGCGCACGGCTAAAAGAATTAATATCAAATTCTACAGTATAACTGGTCCCTTTAACTTTTAGATTCTTCCACTCATCCTGTAAAGAATTAAATATTGCTTTTGCCCTAAATTGCTGATGCGGGGTTTGTATATAGACCATTTCCAGATGTTCTTCTGCATCTCTACCAAGATCTATGCGTATTTGTTTTAAAACATCGATTGCGTTACGGAAATTAGCTTTTGTGTACTGTGATGTTTTTTCCAGATATATATTTTTTTCTAAGGCAGCTAACTCTGTTTCGCTCATACCTCCCTGCGCGGCAAGAATCAAAATTATCTGCTTTATAATTTCCGATTCTGTTTTATCTACCGCCTTATTAAGCTCGCCCTTTTTATCAAAAGCTTTTAGCTCTTGCAGCCTTTTTCTATCCCGATAAACTAAAACTTCTGTTTTGGATATTTTAATGGGAAATTTCCTTTGCAACGCTGTTTCAATTAAAGAAAAAGTCAGGCGTCCATATCCTCCGGTAATTACAATTTTCTTAATTTTTTTCTCTTTATAAAGAGCCAGCGCTTCTTCAAAAGTTTTAATATTATCATTACCGCAGATAAGAATCACATCCGCGCTAATGTTGCTGCGCAAAACATCGGAAGAAGCTATAACACCTTTAATCTTTAAGAGATCGGAAGAAACCGCACGAGAGATTGTATTAAGCCAGGAAAAATTTTTTGTCCCATCTAAAAATTCGTTTCTTTTGAAATAATCTTTGAATTGCCCGGAACCAATTTTTAAAGAAACAGCTAATGTTTCCCGCTGCTGACTCCAACAAATCATCCCATCCGAAGCCGCAGCAATTCTTGGCATAAGAACTGCCGCTAAAAGAAGCCCCATGGCCCCTTGAACAATAATTTTTCTTAATGTCATAACTGTATTTTTTTCAACATGCACATCGCGGACATAAAAATTGTAATAAAGTATACCTGAAGAATGCAATCTTTACAAGCAGCCAGAATTGTCCGAATTGACTCACATAAAATGTTACCGAAAGAAAATTTCAAAGTATTCGTTGACTCATAAATAATGT
Organism: Candidatus Omnitrophota bacterium; assembly: GCA_016213925.1. GTDB lineage: Bacteria > Omnitrophota > Gorgyraeia > B26-G9 > B26-G9 > JACQZH01. The sequence continues at coordinate 35,105 of JACQZH010000006.1, forward strand.
TACCCAAATAATAACCCCTGAAAGGGGGGTTATTATCATGACATTAGGAGCGAAAATGGAATATCTTAACAGTA
>JACQZH010000064.1 GCA_016213925.1 Candidatus Omnitrophota bacterium
TTTTTTGCCAATTTAAAAACATCCAGCGTGTACTCAAACCATACCGTCGGCTCATTAAATGTAAACGCAATCCCTTTACATCCGTTTTTTTTAGCTCTTGTAACAACCAGCTCAGGGCTCATATAACCTACCTTGCCCAGCATCTTTTTTACGTCACAATGCGAAAATTCCCAGGAATGGCAGCCCCGGCAACGGAAATTACATCCTAATCCGCCAAGAAAAAGCCATGTCGTGCCAGGAAAAAAATGATACATTTGTCTTTTTTCAATAGGAGATACACTTATTGACGCCACATGCCCATAGGTAAGCGTGTACAAAACTCCGTTTTGGTTTATCCTGGTCTGGCACCATCCCATCTGTCCTTCGCTTATCAAACATTTACGCATGCACAAGTTGCATTTTATCGCGCTTTCCATTACTTTTTCCCAGCATAGAGCTTCTTTCATATTTTTATTTTCTCCTTCCCTGCATCATAAACATCTGGATAATCTCTTCTTCAGAAGTTGCATCTTCAGCGTTTTTATCATCTCTTATAAAGCTAACTGACCGAGGGAATCTTAAAGCAAAACCCGGATAATCCTCTGATATCTTCCCGCAGGTATGTACCGGGCTTTTTGTTATCTCATCAGCTTGAACTTCAATTACAAATTTGGGGCCTACCCACACATCAGGAACAATCAAGGAATCTACCTGCTTAGGTTTTTCCGGCACTTGGATGCCATTAAGCCTTTTTTTCATCCGCCTTAATTCATCTTCGCTTAACCCGCTGCCTAGCTTAGCAATTGTCCGATAACGATTGTTCTTGCCATCATACACGCAAACTAATACAGAACCTATCCCAAAGGAACTGCGCAGCCCTTTTCCGTAAAAATATCCGACTATCACGCAATCTATCGTATCCTGCAAGCTTCCGGAATAAGAACGTTTTAATTTTATCCAGTTAAAATTCCTGCCGCCGGCTTTATATTCGCCATCTAAGCGCTTGGCCACTATACCTTCGCGCCCTTCTGCCAAAGCTTCCTCAAAAATATCTGAAAGTTCTTCAGCTGTTTTTACTTTTACCGAGGGAGACACTTCCAAGACTTTTCCCGGCTTTATAATACCTTTAAGTACTTCCCTGCGCTGTTCATAAGGATACGGTGTCAAATCCTTACCAGCATATAATAAATCAAAAATAAAAAGTTTTAAAGGAAAACTTTCTTTCATTTTATCAATATCATATTTTCTTTTTCTCTGTACCGTAGTTTGAAAAGAAAAACATTCCCCGGTTTTTGGATTATAAGCTAGCGCTTCTCCTTCAAAAATTACGTCTTTTATTTTTATCTGCTCCAATGCCCCCTCTATTATTTCAGGAAACATATGCGTAGTATTTTCTAAATTACGCGAAAAGATCTGCACATGATTTCCCCTTTTATGCACCTGGCACCGGAACCCATCATATTTTGCTTCTACCGCGCATACTCCGATTTTTTCTATAATCTCCTCTGTGCTGGAAAGCCTAGCCGCCAATGCCATGCGCACTGGACAGCCTACAATAACTTCGAACTCTTCAATATATTTAGGCCCTTTACTGAATAACATTTTCGCAACCAGCCCAAGATCAAAACAAAGATTATATGCACGTTCCAGTTTTAACCGCAAGCTTTTATCCGCAGCATACGCCAAAGAAAGCCCATCCAAAACCGTAGGATCTCCAATTCCCAGCCTCATCTTGCCAAGAATAATCCTCACCGTATATTTTGCCTCAAGAGAGCTAATATCCTGAAGAAGCTTAGATAAAGTTTCGACTTTTTTAGATACTGAACCATCCCCTGAAAATAATGCAATCTCCTTTAAACATTCATAAACTTCACTTATTGACAAGGAATGGGCATGCTCTTTACATAAATGCTGCGCAACCTCTCCATAATCACCAAAAATCCGGAGCTCTTTCTTAACTTCCTTCTCTGAAACTCCGGCAGCAGCCATAATTGCCTTGTGAATCAATTTTTCACTTATTCCGAATTCAATATTTTTGAAAGAAGGCAGCAATTGCCCCTGGCAAAGATATATCACCTCGTCAATCGCATTCTTTTCTTTCTCATCAAGTTTCTGAAAAAGTTCAGCGAGTATCGCTGTCATCTCAAGGCGTTTAGGAGTAGCTTCAACTTTTTCAAAAAAAACAACTAAATCTCTAAATTTCACGGGTTCTCCATCTATTTAAAAAATAGATCACGGGCTTTTTCCAGAGTATGCTTCTCGCTCTCATAACTTACCTTGGCAATCGCATCTTCAATATCAAACCATGCTACGCTGTCAACCTCCGTATCATGTTTAGTTATATCTCCACCCTTAAATTCCATTAGAAAGAAGTGAACTGTCTTATTAAGCCTTCGCTGCCTTTTCATATCGCAATACCAGTAGTGCACATCATTCAAATGGCTTATAATTTCCGCATTGGCACCGGTTTCTTCATTTACCTCACGTAATGCTGTTTCCTGTACCGATTCACCTTTCTCTATCTTGCCCTTTGGCAGGCACAAAACAGTATTATTTTTGCGGCCTATCAACAAAACATTATATTTGTCATCAATTTTTTCAAAAACAACACCTCCAGCGGAAACTTCTCTTTCTGTTTTAAGCATACTTTTACCGATCGTTTATATAATTAATTCCCTTAAGATACTCTTCCAACGCCTGTTGCCAATGCGGATTTTTCTTGCCACAGACATCTTCATAGCGCTTGTTGCATAAAATAGAAAATTCCGGCCTTTTTGCCGGCCTTTTCACATAAGAAGAATCCACCGGAATAACCTCCGAAGGCAGATTGTTCAGTTCAACAATCTTTTTGGCAAATTCATACCAGCTGCAGCTTCCACTATTACTTACATGATAAATACCGAAATTTTTCCAGGAATTTTCTTTAAAAAAAACACTTTCAATAAGATTTTTGATTGCTTTAGAAAGCGTCACAGTATAAGTCGGCGAGCCAACTTGATCTTTTACGACATAAAGAGCGGGTATGGTTTTTGCTTTTTCCATGATTGTTCTAACAAAGTTATTCCCATAGCAGCCAAAAAGCCAGCTGGTACGAACAATCAGGAATTCTTTCAGATTATCTCTTATAAATTTTTCCGCAGCTAATTTTGAGCTGCCGTAAACATTAAGCGGTGAAGGTTTATCATGGATATCATAGGCTTTCCCTTTTGCTCCGTCAAAAACATAATCCGTACTAATAAAAATAAATTTTGCGGCATGCGCTTTAGCGCAACGAACCAGATTAACAGTCCCAGTAAAATTTATATCTTTTGCCTTCTCAGGTTCTTGTTCGCATCCGTCAACATTCGTATAAGCTGCCGCATGCACTACAATCCATGGTTTAAGATCATCAAAAACAACTTCAACTTCTTTGCTGTTTGTTATATCGCATTTCAAGATGTTAACTCCCTGGTAATCTAAAGACAAAAGATCCATACCAAACACTGTAAAATCAGTGTTAAGCTCTGATATTAAATCATGGCCAAGCATGCCAGCGGCGCCTGTAATTAAAACTGTTTTTTTAAGCTTTTCCACCATGCCTTATTTTCATTATACCATCCAATGGTAAACTCCATCGCTTCCTGAAAATTATATCGCGGCTTAAAACCCAATCTGCGAATCTTTTCTGTATTTAAGCTATACCGCCGGTCATGCCCTGGCCGGTCTTTTACATATTTGATTGCTGCTTTAGTTTTTTTCATTTTTTTTAAAATAAATTCCGTCAATTGGATATTATTTAATTTATTATTAGAAGCGATATTATAAATCTCCCCGATCCTACCTTTATTCAGCACCAGGTCAATCCCGCGGCAATTGTCAATTACATAAATCCAATCACGTACATTCAGCCCGTCTCCGTAAAGCGGGACTTTTTTACCTTCGATAAGATTTGTAATAAAAAGTGGGATTACCTTTTCAGGAAACTGATAAGGCCCAAAATTATTACTGGAACGAGTAATTATTACCGGCACTCCGTATGTTTTATAATAAGAACGCGCTAACAAGTCACCTGCAGCTTTACTGGAAGAATACGGGCTATTCGGCATCAAAGGATCTCCCTCTTTAAACGCTCCGCGCAAACAAGAACCGTAAACTTCATCCGTTCCGATTTGAATAAATTTTTCAACTTTTAGTTTCCGCGCTGCTTCAAGAAGCATATAAACACCGAAAATATTCGTTTGCAAAAACTCGTGCGCGCTTTTTATTGACCGGTCAACATGAGTTTCCGCGGCGAAATTAATAACTACGGAACAACCGGACATTGCCCTTTCTACTACACCCTTATTACAGATATCCCCTTTTAAAAATTTGTAACGCGGATGCGCCTTAAAATCCTTTAGATGCGCTAATGAAGAAGCATATGTTTGTTTATCAAGATTTACAATATAAATATCCTGATATTTCTCAAGCATATACCGGATAAAATTACCTCCTATAAAGCCCAATCCTCCTGTAACAAGTACACGCATCAAAACCTCCTTGAACCCTTTGGAAATAACTAGGTTAGTTAATATTTAAACGCAAATAAAGGTCTTTTAAAATAGATAATAAATAAATTGTAGCATAGATAAATTTTAGTGTCAATTAACTTGAACTTTTCTTCTCCATATAATATAATAATAAATTATATCATTATATCAGACTAGGCAGGAACCGAAGTTATTACACTGCAAACATTAAAGTTATACCATAACCTTTAAATCTATTATATGCAAAACCAATTATGGGAATTTACAAACACCCACGGCGATTTTGTCTTTCATAATCCAGAGCTTTTTTACCGCCTTTATTTTCCGCTGGCTAATGAAACCGAGTTCATGTCTTCCATAACGCCCAGGCTTCAAGGCGATATAAAAATCGGGCAAAATAATTTTCTTTTGCAGCCGATTACAACAGAAGACCTCTACAGTTCGCTAAACAGCAGGAATTTTTGGTTATATTTTAATCCCGCTTCCAGCTGGGCAATAAATAACCCAGCCGGTATAACTCAGCATGAAGAAGTGCAATTACACGCCGGGATTCTTTGGCACAAAATTATAAGGAAAAATATACAGTTCGGCATCCAGGCAGAAATAACCAACTTCGTTCCTGTTAGCGGTGAAAGCGCCGAAATTATGAGCATAAAACTCACAAATATCTCGGCCCAAGCAATTACTTTTGTCCCAACTTCTGCCATACCGATTTTCGCGCGCTCTGCGGACAACCTGCGTGACCACCGCCATGTAACAAGCCTGCTCCACCGCATTAAATTAACAAAAAACGGCATAATCGTAAAACCTCAAATGTCCTTTGATGAACGCGGACATAAAATAAATCACCATTTATATTTTGTTTTAGGCTACGAAGAAAACGGGATTCCTCCGTTTGGCCAATTCCCTACGATAGAATCTTTTATCGGTGATGTGGGGTCTTTACTTACCCCAAAATCAGTAACTGAAAACCAGCAACCGCTCTCAAAAATAGAGCCAAGTCATCAGGGAAAAGAAGCGATTGCAGCTCTAAGATTCAATGAAAAAACCCTGATCCCTTATGAATCTGTAACGTATACATTAATTTTAGGAATTGCCGAAAAACCAAACGAAATATCAAAAATCCTAAAAAAGTTCAGCACGCGGGAAAAAATAGACTGTGCTTTAGCAGAAAATATCGACTATTGGAAAAAAAGGATTGATTCAATAAGTTTTTGCACCGGAAACAAAACCACTGATAACTGGCTGCGATGGGTAACCCTGCAACCAATTTTAAGAAAAATTTTTGGCTGTTCATTTTTGCCTGATTTTGATTATGGACGCGGTGGAAAAGGCTGGCGTGACCTCTGGCAGGACTGTTTGACTTTACTGCTTGCGCATCCCCAGCAAACCAGAGACATCCTCTTAGCTAATTTTTCCGGAATCAGGATCGATGGAACCAACGCAACAATAATTACAAAAAAACCTGGTTTTTTCATTGCTGACAGGAATAAAATAAGCCGCGTCTGGATGGATCATGGGATTTGGCCGTTTTTTACTTTGCATTTATATCTAAATCAAACCGGTGATTTTGATATACTTTTTGAACAGCGTACTTACTTTTATGACCAGCAGCTCTCAAGAGCACAAGAAATAGACCACTCCTGGAACCCCAATCATAAACACAGCAAGCATCTGCACACAAAAACCGGGCATATTTACCGCGGCACAATCCTTGAACACATATTGGTCCAGCACCTGGTACAATTTTTCAATGTCGGTAAACATAATAATATCCGGCTTGAAGACGCAGATTGGAATGACGGCCTGGACATGGCCAGAGAAAAAGGCGAAAGCGTTGCCTTTAGTTGTTTTTATGCCAGAAATATTTACGAAATAACTATGCTTCTTCTCGAATTAAAAAAGAAAAAAAATACTAAAAATATAAAAATTTCAAAAGAGCTGTTCATCCTGCTAGACCGCCTGCACCGCAACTGCGTCAATTATAACAATGTCGATGAAAAAACTGCTTTACTACACCGCTATTTCAACGCAGTAAAATACCGCATAAGCGGTAAAAAAGTTTTAGTAAAAACCGACGATCTGATTAACGACCTTTCTGCTAAATGGCAATGGCTTTTTGAACATATCAGAAAAAGAGAATGGCTTCTTCTTAGCAAAAATTCAGGACTTTTTAACGGTTACTATAATAATTCAGGAAAACGTGTGGAAGGAAAAATCAACGGCAAGGTAAAAATGACCTTAACCGGACAGGTATTTCCGATACTTAGCGGAATCGCTTCAAAAAAACAAATCGCATTGATTTTTCATTCTGCCAGCAAATATCTTAAAGACCAGAAATTAGGCGGATTTAGGCTAAATACCAACTTTGATACCCCTCAATTTGATTTAGGCCGTGCTTTTGCTTTTTCTTACGGAGACAAGGAAAATGGCGCAATATTCAGCCATATGTGTGTTATGTTCGCCAATGCTCTTTACCAGCGGGATTTTGTAAAAGAAGGATATAGCGTTCTAGAAAGCTTATTAAATCTGGCAACCAATACTCCTGTGAGTAAAATATACCCTTGCCTTCCTGAATATTTTAATCTTGCAGGCCGAGGAATGTACTCATATCTGACAGGGTCTGCCAGCTGGTTTATCATGACATTGCTTAATGAAGTTTTTGGCATAAAAGGTCATTTCGGCGACCTGGTTATCGCTCCAAAACTAGTAAAAGATCAATTCAAAAACTCTGATACAATCTCATTATCATGTTTTTTTGCCGAACGACGGATAAGCCTAGTCATCCAGAATCCTAAAAAACTTGATTACGATGAATATAAACTAACTATGGTAAAAATAAAACCTGTTTCCCTGCCTTACTATCTTGATTCACCCAAAAAGCTAACCATATTGCGCAAACATTTATCAAAACTTGCGGTTAATTCGCATACAACTATTGAATTGACTTTAGATTAACTTTAAAAATGGACTATTCCCCTGAAGGATTTTGCATCAGATTTAGAATAATGTCCGTAGAAGATTTATCAAGAATCAAATAAAATGTCCCCTCTACTTCGAGGCTTTTTTCCCGGAACACTGTATGCACAATGCATATCTGCCCCCAATGTTCGTATTCCCTGAGTATCATCGTTAACAGCTCATCCGTTGAACCGCTCAAAAAATTCGGAATCGTAGTCGTAATAAGTTTTCTGAGCAACGAGCTTAACGTATTCACATAAGAAAAAATAGCAATCCCTCCAATTTCCTTCATAATTGAAATGCCCAGTTGAATCGAATGCACATCAATATGCTGCATTTCTTTTATGAACTTTTCTATTATTTCAAGTGAATCATTCTCGGAAAAAAGCAGAAAGATTGTTCCTTGAAGATGCGTACTGATTTGCGCATTAACCCCGTAAACCATTTTCCCGCGTTCTTTAAAATGCTGTGCTATGTCATCTTTAGATACTTCTTCCAGCGAAGGTATCTCTACATTAACACAGCCGCCTAAAAGCTGCGAAAGAATACCCGTTGAATTACCCACACAGATATTTCCCACTTCTTTTAAAATATCAATTTGCTCTGGATTAAGTTTATTCGCGCTTTGCTCCATATCAATTTTAATTGTAAACTGTTACATTAAATTTGTAAACAAAAATTTTAAACAAAAATTCTTTGTTAAAGCAATCAATTTAGATTATAATTACATCTATTATGATTTATGATAGATTTCAGGAAGAAGCTATAAATTACGCTAGCGAGAACAATTCTGTAATTGTCAGCGCTCCGACAGGTGCCGGTAAAACTGTTATTGCCGAATATATCATCCAAAAATGCATTCAAGAAAATACCGGCATTATATATACAGCTCCGATAAAAGCCTTGTCCAACCAAAAATTCCGTGACTTTACTAAAATATATAATAAAAGTATCGGCATCCTAACCGGAGATGTTAGTTTAAACGCATTCGCTCCAGTATTAATTATGACTACGGAAATTTTTCGTAATTCCCTGTTAGAGAACGCGGAACGTTTCAAAAATACATCATGGGTAATATTTGATGAGGTGCATTATCTGGACGATCTGGAACGCGGCACAGTTTGGGAGGAATCAATAATGCTTACTCCGTCGCATATGCGCATACTTGCTTTAAGCGCGACAATACCTAATGTCGGACAACTCGCTTCCTGGATTCAAAAAGTGCATAACCATCCGGTTAAAATCGTAATTGAAAAAGAACGCCCCGTGCCTTTACATCACAGTTTTCAGTCTCAGAATATGATATTTTCAAATTACAATCAATTTTGCAAAAACGTATATAAACACCAGCATGTGCGCTCAAAACAGCAAAAAAAATTCCGGCATCAAGGCGCTCATCCAAACAAGCTAGCTGCTTTATTCATACATCTCGGGCAAGAACAGCAAATGCCTGCAATATATTTCGCGTTCAGCCGTAAACGATGTGAAGAACTGGCATTTGAAACAAAAATATTCAATTTTCTCGACGAAGACGAACGAAAAAAAATAACTGAAGCCTTCAACTCCCTTTTAAAACGCTTCAACCTGGAAAAAGAAAGTTCCGCGCAAAAAATCTGGCCGCTAATTAAAAAAGGTATCGCATATCATCATGCAGGCCTGTTGCCCAGTCTTAAAGAAGTAATCGAACAGTTATTCACTAGTAGATTGATCAAATTGATATTTACTACGGAAACTTTTGCCTTGGGAATTAATATGCCGGCTAAAACAGTTGTTTTTGACGAATTAAGAAAATATTACGGTAATTATTTCGCTAACCTGCGCTGCCGCGATTTTTATCAAATGGCCGGGCGTGCCGGGCGAAGAAGCATAGATAAAGAAGGATTTGTTTATTCCCGCATCAACCCAAACCGCATCAAAAGTTATGAAGTGAAGAATATAATATTCGGCCAGCCAGAGCCGGTCATAAGTCAATTCAACTTATCTTATGCTAGCATCCTGCACCTTTATGAACGCTGGCGCGAGCAATTATACAACATCTATCCTTTATCTTTTCATTACTTTCAATCCGACAAGAAGTTCAGAAAAAACGCACTTGATTTTTTACACTTCAAAATAGCGCTTTTGAAAGATATGCGCTATATAGAAGATCAAACGCTAACAGCAAAAGGAAAATTTGCTTATGCTGTCTACGGATACGAACTTTTACTTAGTGAATTATACGAACAGGGTATTCTTGAAACATTTTCCGCGTCAGATCTTAATTTCGTACTTTCTTCTCTTGTTTTCGAACCGAGAAAAAATCAGATACACTGCAAACTTGATTCTAAAACGTTAAAAATTCAGAAACAAATTCAGCCGGTTTATGAAGCAATAATCAAGAAAGAAAAAAAATTCAAACTCCATTCTTTTATTAAAAAACCATATTTTAATTTAGCTTCCGCAATTGAATACTGGGCTTATGGGTCTGAACTCACAACCCTTAAAGCCAAGACTTCTATCGACGAAGGAGAAATGGTCCGCTACTTCAGAATGGTTATTCAAATATTGCGTCAATTACGCGGGATTGAAACAATACCGGATTCTTTTCGAAACATTCTGGAAGAAGCTATAAAGCTGATAAACCGCGATGAAATCGACGCAGAAAAACAACTTCGCGAGGGTATTTAATTGAACTCAAGCTATGCTGCCCTGCCTGATTTTTAAACCCAGAATTCGGGTTAATGGTTGACCACAAAAACACTTACAGGTTCAGCATAAATCGTTGTTGCCCGGAAACCGCTATAAGAAGCCTTGACCTCATAAGTTCCGTTCATTTCCGGAATAAACGACGCCTGATATTTAACTCTTCTTTTGGTAGCTAAATTTATTGATTTTAATTTTATTCCGTAGATACTCAACAATTGATCCTTTTTCCCCAAAGGATCGATTATCTCAAAAGAGATAGAACTTTTATCAATTGCCGGTTCAGTAATTATAATAGTTTCTTCACTAAGATTTTTTATAAATACTTCAATCGAAACTTTCTCATTAGTATGGTAAATCATTTTTGAAGTCTTTAACACAATAGCAACCGGCAATTCTTTATCAGTAGCCCCAATTTGTTCATACTCGCCATACACACTAGGAATCAACCAAACTACTGCACAAAAAAACAATAAAAATAAACTTATCGTCTTATTCATTATACCTTTTTGTTTCAATTTTATTTTTTAACGTATTTCCCCATAAAAACAGTCATCCTTTTAATCGCTTCCTTAAGTTGGGTATAATTTGTCGCGTATGACATACGCACATAATCATCATACCCTTTACCAAAAGCTACGCCTGGGACAACCGCAACTTTATGCTCTTTTAAAAGCAATTTTGCAAATTCCAGAGATTTTAAACCATACTTTTTTATGGATGGGAAAATATAAAACGCGCCTTGGGGCTTAGCGCAAGCTAATCCGATAGCATTAAGACTCTCAAACATAAAATCACAGCGGCGCTTATATTCGCGCTTCATCTCTTCCACGCTGCGCTTGCCGTTTTGCAACGCCTCGCAAGCCGCCATCTGGCTGATTATAGGTGCGCAAAGAATAGTATATTGATGAATTTTAGTCATCGCCGCAATTATCGGCTTAGGCCCGCAGACATACCCCATTCGCCATCCTGTCATGGCATAAGCCTTTGAAAATCCGTTAAGATAAATAGTATTCTTCTTCGCTTCACGCAAAGAAGGGAAAGAAATATGCTCCTGTTCATAGGATAACTCGCCATAAACCTCATCACTAATCACAATAATATTATGCTTTTTACATATTTTATTAATATCTTCAAGCTCTTTTAAGGAATAAGTACTCCCCGTAGGATTGGACGGATAATTTAATATTATTGCTTTTGTTTTACGATTACAGGCTGCATCAAGATCATGCGCAGTAATTTTGAAATTATTTTTTTCTGAAGTCGCCAAATAAACCGGCACTCCTGCGGCTAATTCAACAATCGGGCCATACGAGACATATGACGGCAAAGGCACAATAACCTGCTCTCCAGGGTTAATAATAGCGCGCACCGCTAAATCCAGCCCTTCACTGACTCCTACGGTAATAAGCATTTCCTCATCAGGGCAGTACTTCAGTTCAAAACGCTGTTTTAAAAAACGTTGTATCAACAATCTAAGCTTGTACAGACCCTTATTAGAAGTGTATGACGTATATCCCTGCTCAATAGCAAAAATCCCTGTTTCCCGGATATTCCACGGAGTTATAAAATCAGGCTCACCTACACCCAAGCTAATAACATCCTTCATCCCCAAAACCAAGTCAAAGAAAGCCCTTATGCCTGATGGTGCTAACTTTTCAACTTTCCCAGCCACAAAATTTCTATTCTTCATAATATTCACCAACCATAATTATCAGCCTTCTCTATCTATAATTTATCAATATGAAATTGTTATGCGTTTATTTTCATCACGGTGTTTTAAAACAACTCCGTCTTCCTTGTATTTTTTAAGTAAAAAATGGGTTACTGTTCCCCTCACATTTTCCATTGGCGAAAGTTTTTCCGCAACAAAATTCGAAATGGTATGCATATCCTTACCTTCCACAACCAATAAAAGATCATATGTCCCTGACACAAGGTAACAACTGGTAACCTCCCTAAACTGAAAGATCCGCTCTGCTATATGATCAAAACCAAGATTTTTTTGAGGGACAACTTTAACTTCAATTAACGCTCTCAATTCATTTTCACAACTACCTATTAACTCTTTATTTATTACAGCCTTATACCCGAGAATCACACCGTCTTTTTCGAATTTTTTTATTTTTTTGCTTACTGTTTTTGTATCTTGTTTAATAAGTTTCGCGATTTCTTCAGCTCCGACCCTGGCATCTTGTTCTAATATTTCTAAAATTTCATCCATATCACTTTTCCTCCTCGATCCTTACCAAAGCATTCCCGACAGGAACCGTTTCTCCTTCTAAAGCGATAATCTCGGTTATTATTCCTTCACAGGGAGACTGCACATTAAACGTGCTTTTATCCGTGGTGACCTCCACTAAATCAGCTCCCTGTACGACTACTTCCCCTTCTTCAACATGCCAAAAAGAAATTGTAGCCTCCTCTATATCCGTACCTAAATCCGGCATAACCACTTCTCGCATTTTTGCCTCCTTGAAATTATTTTCGTTAATAATCAAGCATTGCAACAACCATTATAATACCAGCATTTATAATAACATACCTTTTAAAATTATCCCAAATGAAATTTTAATATTTTACAATTTTCTCATTTAGAAAAATCCTAATAAAAAATCATCAATCCCTAAACTAAAAGACGACGCCTTCTATCTAAAGAATAAAAACCTGCTTAAACGAATTGACAATATTTTTCTTTGCTTCGTCCATCGGAATCGTTTCTCCCAATAACCGGCGCATACTGGTAATCCCCTTATCTTTTATTCCGCAGCTTCTTAAAAATGCAAAAAATCTGTGATCAGGAACTATATTTATACTCAATCCGTGAAAACTAACCCATTTGCTGATACCAATCCCTATTGAAGCAATCTTCTCATCATTTATCCAAACACCGGTAAACCCTGGGATTCTTTCTGATAAAATTTTATAAAACAACAAAAATCTCATAACCACTTCCTCAAGCCTGCGCAAGAATAAGCTTATATCACGTCCCCAAAATTTTAAGTCAAAAATCGGATAAACAATAAGCTGTCCGAACGTATGCAATGTAACATCACCACCGCGGTCTAATCTGACTACTTTTATTTTTTCAGATTCAAGGAAAGCAGTATCAGCCAGAATATTATTCTCATCAGCCCTTCGTCCCAGCGTAATCACAGTTGGATGTTCACACAATATTACTGTATCTTCTATAAGAGAAGAAACTCTATCGCTATGTATATGTTTCTGAATTTCCCATGCCTTTTCTACATCTATAAGGCCTAAATCTACTATTTTCATAGCTAATGGCTGATTACTTATGGCAACTAGTTAAAATTACAGTTTAATTTCACTTTTTTTTAGCTTTTAGTTTTTGGTTTTTAACTTTTATACCGCGTGTATTGCCTTTTTATCTATAGCTTCAGCAGCTTCCTTAATAGTTTCTGAAATAGTAGGATGGGCAAAAATAGTTTCTGCAAGCCTTTCATATGTAATTGCCTGCTGCATACCCACACATATCACATGAATCAGCTCCGCCGCTTCATTGGCACATATAGACGCTCCGACTACCTTAGAATCAGCACTATTTACAACAAGCTTTACAATACCTTGCGGTATGTTTTCTACCAAGGCCTTTCCTGACGCGCGTAAAATAAACTTCCCAACTTTAATATCTTTGTATTTTTGCCGCGCAGCTGCTTCGCTCAAACCAACACTCGCGATTTGCGGATGAGTATACACACACCTGGGGATAACATCATAATCCATTATTGATTTTTTTTTAGTAATGTTTTCAACAGCAATAATACCTTCGCGGGTAGCTACATGAGCCAGATAAGTTTTTCCAACAACATCACCGACAGCATAAATATTTTCAACATTAGTACGCATGCGCTCATCAACTAAAATTTTCCCTTCTTTAATTACAATACCAACCTCTAAAACTCCAGAACCCTCAAAATCCGGCTTGCGGCCAACTGCTAAAAGTATTTTTTCTGCCTCTATTTTTACCCCGGAATTCAAAGATATCTCGTTTAACCCGGATGATAAATTCCTTACTAAACTCACTTGAGCGCTGGTTAAAATTTTTATGCCTTTTTTATTTAACTCTACAGCTAAACAATTCGCTATTTCCGCATCTTCATTAGGCAAGATCTGCCCCGCTATTTCAATAAGTTTCACTTCCGCACCAAGGCCGGCAAAGATATCGGCAAATTCACATCCGATTACACCAGCGCCTATAATAGCAATACTTTTCGGAATACTGTCTAAAGCTAAGGCTTCTTTGCTTGAAATGATACCGCAGGATAAATTGAATTTGACACTCTCCAACTCAATAGGTTTTGAACCTACAGCTATAATACAATTATCAAAAATCATTCTATGATCATCCACTATAACCGTACGGTAATCAAGCAGCTTCCCTTTGCCATATACAATATCCACCTTGTGTTTATTTAAAAGAAACTCCACTCCCTGGCAAAGCTGTTTTACGACTTTTTCTTTCCTTTTTTGTATCAGAGAAAAATCAAATCCAATGTTAGTAGCTATAATACCCAGTTCCAAAGCTATCTTCATTTCCTTATATAAATGCACGCTTTTCAGCAAAGATTTAGCTGGAATACATCCCCAATTAAGACATACTCCTCCCAGCTTTTCTTTTTCAATCAAGCATACTGATAAACCTAATTGCGCAGCCCTAATCGCGCTTACATATCCGCCAGGACCGGAGCCAAGAATAACCAAGTCATATTTTTTTTCCATCATTCCCTGTCTTGTCGTAAATTATTTAACTGTTCATATCAGTTACATAACCAGTTACCACTGGTTACTGGTTACTGGTTACTGGTTACTGGCTACTGGTTACTAGTTTATACTCACATACCCTCCGGAGCGCTGACTCCAAGCAACTTTAAACCGTTATATATAACTTGACGCACACATTCAACCAGAAAAAAGCGTGCTTTAGTTAACTGACATTCGCTATCATCATCAGCCTTGATACGATATTTATTATAATATGAATGAAAATCACCGGCCAGCTCTCTTAAATATGTTGTCAAGCCTTGCGGATCAAGGCAATGCGAGCAATTTTCAATAACGTCGGGGAAATTACTTAATTTTCTTATAATATCCAACGCTTCTTCTTCCTTTAACAATTCAAGCTGCGCATCCCTAGTAAACTCTTCAAGGTTTTTGTATCCGGATTGTCTCGCAATAGGCTTTAAAATATCCTTAATCCCACTAATTCGCGCATGCGCATATTGAATATAGTAAACCGGGTTCTCCAAAGACTGTTTTTTTGCCAATTCCAAGTCAAATTCCAATTGTGAATCACAACGGCGCATACAAAAAAAGAACCGGGCTGCGTCTTTGCCTACCTCCGACATAAGTTCTTCTAACGTAATATATTCTCCTGCACGGGTAGACATTTTAACCGGTTTGCCATCTCTAAATAATGTCGCAAGCTGAATAATCAGAATATCCAGCTCTTCTTTTCTATGCCCAAGAGCGCATACTGCTGCCTTTATTCTATTAATATAACCATGATGATCCGGCCCCCAGATATTGATAAGCCGCGAAAAACCTCTTTCGAATTTTAAATTATGATAGGCAATGTCCGGAGTAACATAGGTAAACAAGCCATCGCTTTTTATAATAACCCTGTCTTTATCATCTCCTAAATCAGTTGACTTAAACCAAGTTGCTTTGTCTTTTTCATAAATATACCCTTTATCTGCTATATGGCTCAATGCATTTTCAATCTTATCTTTTGTAATATGATCTTTCTGGCTGTACCACTCATCAAAAATAACTCCAAATTCTGAAAGCTGAATTTTAATTTCACGTAATATTATCGCTGCCGCGTAATTCGAAAAAAACTCTATAATATTCTCTTCCGGCAAAAACCCCAAACTTTTCATATTCTGGGCGATAACCGCAAAATCAATACCCGTTACCTCTTCAGGCTTAATATTCCTGGCATAATTACATAAATAATCGCCCCTGTATCCTTGTTCAGGAAACTGGATATCTTTATATCCTAAGAACTCAAGATAACGTACCAGTAAACTTAACCCGAGATTCCTAATCTGATTGCCTTCGTCATTAATATAATATTCCCTGCATACTTCATAACCGCAGAAAGTTAAAATGTTAGCCAGGGTATCACCAACCGCAGCTTGACGGGCATGGGCAATACTCAAAGGGCCGGTAGGATTGGCACTGACAAATTCTATCATTATTTTCTCTTTATGCCCTAACTTAGAGCTTCCAAACTCTTCCTTCTGATTCCTTATTTTCTTAAGCACATCAAATAATGCTTCCGCAGACAAAAAAATATTTAAAAACCCGGGAGGTTTTACTTCCATTGCCTTAATCTTTGCTCCGAAACCTAAATCATTTGCTTTTTTCCATAAAAGTTCAGAAATAAATCTGGATATCTCAAGAGGATTTTTCTTTACCTGGCGGGCGAGTTTCATCGCAACATTAATCGACCAGTCACCAAATTTTTTTTCCTTTGGGATTTCTATATCAATAATAAAATTTTCATCTTGTGACAAAGAATTCTCTTTAATAATCTCTTTTATCGCGCCAATCATTGAATTTTTAAGTTCAAAAGACATTTTTACTCCTTGGGATCCTTAAATATCTCCGGTTGAGTTTCCAAAATTTTCAAAAAAACCTCGACAATCTTAGGATCAAACTGCGTTCCGCTATGCTTTTTTAATTCTTCCATAGCCTTTTCTTTTGTCATAGGATCACGATACGGCCTTTTACTTGTCATCGCTTCGAAACTATCGGCAACCGACATAATCCTTGCTTCAATACAAATATCATCTCCTATAAGCCCGTCCGGATATCCTTTTCCATCATAACGTTCATGATGCTGCCGGACTATCTCGACAACTTTATTCAAAAAATGAAAAGGCTTAAGAATTACAGCGCCGGCAAGAGCATGCGACTTAATTTCCTTATATTCCTGGTCAGTAAGCTTATCAGGTTTTGTCAAAATATTATCATGAATACCAATCTTACCAAGGTCATGGACCTGGCAGGCTTCTTTAATAACACCGACCTCTGACGAAGTCAAACCAAATTCCTTGGAAATGATACAAGCATAATGCTTCACATTATCCGAATGTTTTTTGGTTAGATGATCTTTAAAATCAATCGCCGAAACCAATGCATTTATTGTACGCATTATACTGCGCCGCTCAAAACGGTCCCAAACCTCTCTTTTCCTTCGCCTTTCAGTAGTTCTTCGCAATGAAAATCCGATAAAAATCCCTGCGAAAAAAATACTTATTAAGATTACGGAAAAAAATATTTTCATTTTAGTTTCCTGCTCCTCTGTGTTTTTTTTCCTACCTTAGAAGCATCAGCCCACAAATGTTCAAGATCGTAAAAAGCTCTGGTTTCTTCGTCAAAAATATGGACAATCACACTCGAATAATCTAAAACTACCCACTGCGAATCTTTATATCCTTCCAGATGATGAGCACGCACACCCAGTAAACGCATCTCTTTATCTATTTCATCGGCAATCGAACAAATATGTGTCTTTGAAGAACCAGTGAAAATTACAAAAAAATCACAAAAATTTGAAATTTTACGCACATCCAGTACTATAGGATTAAGCGCCTTTTTGCTTTGTGCTATTTCTACTATTTTCATCGCCTTTGACTTCAATATATTTTTCTCCTTTTTTAATCTCTCTTCAAAAAATTACCGTAATATAGGCTATAAATTTATTTACAATCTCCCCGCAATCACTGGGGAAATCATAAACTTATGTCGCCTTCAATCTCGCCGACAATCTCCTCCAGCAAATCTTCCAATGTTACAAGCCCTAAAGTATTTTTGTTCTCATCAATTACTATTGCCATATAAATACGGTTTTTTTGAAACTGGCGCAGGAGTTCACTCACCCTTATCTTCGAGCTAACAAAATAAGGCTGATGCAACAGATCCCCTAATATTATCAGATCCTGATTGCGCCAGATATTCAACAATTCCCTGGCATAAATAACCCCCTTAATGTTGTTTAAATTTCCTTCGTATACAGGAATCCGGGAATGTCCTTCCTCAACAATAGTATTCAAAAGCTCTTCCGGTGTCGCATTAATTTCAATAGCTACAATTTTTTCTCTTTTATTCATTACTTCGTAAACCAACGTATCGCCGAATTCAAAAATACGGTGCAGCATGGTCCTTTCGCCGTCACTCAATACCCCCTCTTCCTTTCCTAACTCGATCATCAGCCTTATCTCTTCTTCGCTAACTAAAGGAGACCGTTTCGGAGAAGGCTGACCTAATCCCTTCAAGACATTATTGCTTATACTAAGCAATATCTTCACCGCCGGTTCCAATATTTTCATTATCAGCTCCATCAGCCAAGCAACCTCTAAAGCAACCTTTTCAGTATGTTTTACGGCAAAAATTTTCTTCTTTACAAGATAGCGCAGCCGGAGCTTATTTAATCCTACAAAAGCAACTTCAGACATCGAAAAAAAAGCTGAAAATATCAGTAAGACAAAAAGAATAACCGGTAAAATATTAACCGCTTTAGCATCCATGAAAACCATACAATCTTTCTTTTTTTATAAATTTAAGCACTTTTTCCGGGACCAGATATCTAATCGTTTTATTAAGTCGAACCGAATTGCGAATAAACGTACTGGAAATGTTCAAAAAATCCCCTTTTAACATCAATGTTTTTTTTGGCAAAGGCCCTTTGATAAATTCAGGCCTTTGCGCAATAACAAAATAGCACAAAGTGAATATTTCATCGATACGTTTCCATTTACATAGTTCGGGTAAAGCGTCTGAACCAACTAAAAAGAACACTTCCGCTTTTGGCTGTTTTTCTTTTAAAATACGCAGTGTATCTACAGAATAAGAAATTCCTGGTTTCTCAATCTCGATCTTCGATACGCTAAAAAATTTATTTCCGGCAATAGCATATTTAATCATCTTATAACGTAATTTCACATCTAAAATCCTGCTGTTATTTTTATGCGGAGGCCTTTTCGCCGGAATAAAAATTACCTCATCCAGCCTTAATTCTTTTCTTGCTGTCTCTGCTAAAAATAAATGCCCGAAATGAACAGGATTAAACGTCCCGCCCAAAATCCCTATACGTTTTTTACGTCCTAATCTGTCCATTGCCTATCACAATATACTTGTAGGTTGTCAACTCTTCCAGCCCCATCGGGCCACGGGCATGCAACTTATCCGTACTAACGCCTATTTCTGCCCCCAATCCAAATTGATTTCCATCAGTAAATCTTGTAGAAGCATTCAAATACACACATGCAGCATCAACGCGTTTTAAAAAAAACATCCCATTATCAACATTATTAGTAACTATTGCTTCAGAATGTTTAGTCCCAAATTCTTCAATATGGCTTATTGCTTGGTCTATTGAAGCTACTACTTTTACGGATAAAATCAAATCCAGGTATTCTGTAGCATAATCATCCTTTGTCGCCAGCTTAACCCCTTTACAAAGTTTAGCCGTTTCTTCACAACCTCTTATCTGGACTCCTAACTTCTTAAGCTTTTTTACAATTAACGGAATAAACTCTTTGGCTATTGTTTTGTGCACCAATAAGCACTCCATTGCATTACAAGTGGAAGGACTCTGTACTTTCGCATTAACAGCTATCTCTTCTGCCATCATAAAATCGGCAAACTCATCAACATATGTATGGCAAATACCTTTGTAATGCTTTATTACCGGGATCTTGGAGTTTTCCACGACGTTCCTGATAAGCGACTCTCCCCCACGCGGAATTATTAAATCAATATAGTCGCCTAGATGAAGCATTTTCAGCACCGCATCCTTGTCAGTTGTTTTAACCAAGTTTACACATCCTCTAGGAAAACCTGATTTTTTTAATGCTTTTACAATAATATCATAAATCGCGATATTAGAGTTTATTGATTCCTTCCCTCCCCTTAAAATCACGGCATTCCCGGATTTTAAACATAATCCGGCACAATCACTGGTAACATTAGGCCGGGATTCATAGATAATCCCGATTACTCCCAAGGGCACACGCATTTTTTCAATTACTAATCCGTTTGGGCGATGCCACATTTTAATCATTTCCCCCAATGGATCCGGTAAAGCAATGATTGATTTTAAATCATCGCTCATTTTTTCTATTCCCTTTTCATTAAGGGTTAGCCTGTCTACAAAAGCTTTTGATTTTCCATCTTTCTTTGCAGTAGAAATATCTTTTTTATTTGCCGTTAAAATAAGCTTTTTGTTTTTCTCTAAGCCGTCTGCTATATTTTTTAGAACATGGTTTTTTTTAGCTGTTGTTGCCTGGCTTAAAAAAGCACAAGCTATACGAGCGTTTTTGGCAATTTCTATGATATCACTTCTTACTGACATAAAAATGCCCTCCTTTTAGCGTAAAACAACCAAGTTATCTCTATGTATAACTTCATCGTATAATTTATACCCCAGAATCGCGCTAATAGCATCAGTCTTTTTGCCTTTTATTTTTTCTAATTCTATATTGGAATAATTAACCAGCCCTCGGGCAATTTCATTATGATCTTGATCGCAAACAATAACTAAATCTCCAAAAGAAAACGTCCCTTCAACTTTTAGTACGCCAATAGCCAAAAGACTGCGCCTTTCTTCCATAACAGCTTTTTTCGCACCTTGATCAATAATTATTTTTCCGCAATTCTTGCAGCTAAAGGCTATCCAGCGTTTTTTCCCGGAAAGCTTATCGTTTGTCGGTAAAAACCATGTGCCTACATCATTCCCTGCTATTATCTGTTCCAGTATCCCAGGTTTTGAGCCATTAGCAACAACTAAAATAATCCCCGCGTTTAAAGCTGTTTTCGCGGCATCGAGCTTTGTAATCATTCCGCCAACACTAGTTTTTTTAGAAGTATCAGTAGCCAAATCCCTAACAAAAGAATCAATTTCACTTATTTTGGGGATAACATGCCCTTGCTTATCATATACGCCATCCACATCAGATAGGATTATCAATACTTGCGCATCAATTAAAGCAGCAACCTGCGCAGAAAGCCTGTCATTATCCCCAAATTTTATCTCTTCTGTCACCACTGCATCATTTTCATTAACTACTGGAATAATATTGCCATTTTCTAGAAGATTTAAAAGAGTATTTCGGGAATTAAGATAGCGCTCTCGGTCATGGAGCCCGTCAGAAGTCAAAAGCAGCTGGGCACTTATATAATTTTTTTCCTGAAAGAGCTGTTCGTAATTATGCATCAGCAATGATTGCCCAACAGCTGCTGCGGAACTTGAATATATCGTTGCCTGCGGCCTATCCCTATATCCCAAGCGCTGCATTCCGCAGGCAATAGCTTCGGAAGAAACCAAAACCAGAGCATACCCTTTTTGCTTAAGCTGGCAAATTTGTTCTGAAATCATTTTAAAACGCGACCTATCTATCTTTCCATCCTTATCAGTCAGAATACTCGATCCAACTTTAATAACAATTTTAGCTCCCCGGGCTATTTTCATGTTCATAATTTACCTCTTTATATTTTTTACTTCTCTATTTTAAGTTTCCTGAACAAAACATTAACTACTTTATCCGCACCTTCTTTTGTTACACAAGAAATCTTGTAAACTGTCTTTTTTACCGCTTTTTTGAAGATATCAAGATTATCCTGCGCTTCGGGCAAATCAATTTTATTAACAATAATTATCTGCGGTTTTTTTAAAAGCAGCGGATTATATTGCTGTATTTCATTTACCAGATCAAAATAATCACTAACTGCATCCCTGCCGTCTACTGCTGCGATGTCAATCACAAAAAGCAGTAGCTTTGTTCTTTCTATATGCCGGAGGAATTCAATACCTAGCCCCTTGCCTTTATGCGCATCTTTTATCAGCCCAGGGATATCAGCAACTACAAAACGCGATTGTAAATTAGTAGAAGATGTTACAACACCCAGCACCGGGCTTAATGTTGTAAATGGAAAATGAGCAACTTTAGAATTAGCTTGAGATATTATATTTAAAAATGAAGATTTGCCTGCATTCGGATATCCAATAAGCCCTACATCTGCAATTATTTTCAATTCAAAACTTAGATTTTTTTCCTGCCCAGGCTCCCCGGAAGTCGCAATCCTGCCTTTTAAATTTCCCCTACCACCTATTCCACCTTTAGCGACTAAAACCTGTTCATCAACTTTATCTAAATCACGGATTTTGTATCCGGTTTCTATATCAAGAATAATCGTTCCAACAGGCACAAGGATTAAGCAGTCTTCTCCGTCTCTTCCCTTCTTCTGATTACTGCTACCGTGCTTGCCTGATTTGGCAGAAAAATGCTGGCGATAGCGAAAATCCAGCAAAGTATGCACATTGTGAGATGCCCTTATTAAAACATCCCCGCCTTTTCCGCCGTCGCCTCCATCTCGCCGGCGGTAGCGCATTCCTCTACTGAAATAATAACTTTCGCAGCCATCACCGCCTCTGCCTGCTTTTACAGATATCCTTGCCCGGTCAACAAACATGCCAATTTTTTGTATGTTAATTGCTAACTATACTAACAACTTTCGGCTTTGGAAAATTAACTTTTCCATCAACCAGAGCATATAAAGTATAATCCCTGCCCATGCCTACATTCTTACCCGGCTTAAATTTCTGGCCGCATTGCCTGATTAAAACCGCACCTGCCCGTACTGACTCTCCACCAAAATGTTTCAAACCCAGCCGCTGGGAATTACTGTCCCTTCCGTTACGGCTTGACCCCGCACCTTTTTTATGTGCCATTATAAAACCTCCAGATTAAACTTTATGCTAAAATTAATATAACACGACCTAAAGCCTATATTTTTACAGTATAATCCCACGCATTTATTACAACTTGCAATGTAATCTCAAAAAAGCCACAAAAAAATCAAAAATTTTTCGCGTTTCGATTAAAAACTGAAGTCAGCTATCCCGCTCCAGAAATCCGCAGATACCTGACTTTCACTAGCCTTCGTTACTTATTTATTTTTTTTATTGTTAATTGTGTTAATAGCTGCCGATGCCCTGTCTTTTTTTGAGAGTCCTTCCTGCGCAGAAATTTAAAGATTGTAACCTTCTTCGCTTTTTTCTCTCCCACAACTTCAGCCTCTACACTCGCCCCTTTAATATAAGGTTGACCTACTTCAACCTTTTTCCCGTCAGAAATCAAAAGTACCTTATCCAAACTAATCGTACTACTAGTTTGCACATCAAGTTTGTTAACCTCAATTTCATCATTAAGAGCAACTTTATATTGCCTTCCGCCAACTTCTACAATAGCATACACGATATTCACCTCCGAATTATAAGCTTTTAAGTCATTGATAATACAAATAGTAAAGTTAGTGTATCACAAAAATTTAACTTCTTCAATACCTAAATGTTCATCTGTTAAAATTGCTATTTTTAGCCAGTAACGTTTCTCTAGTGTATTTATTGCGGAACGCTCTTCGTTAAAAAGCCTCATTGCGATCTGCGGATGAACACAAACTTCAAGATATCTTTTTTTATTAGACATTAAAAAATATTTTATTTGCCTAAGCACTTTAAAAGCAATAGTTTGCGGTGATTTAACAATCCCCATGCCTTTACATTGCGCACATTGTGAAAACATTATACTTTCTAGGCTCTTTCGTACACGTTGTCTGGCTATCTGCACTATGCCTAATGGAAGCCTGCCTCGGGTCACAAAACGGCCGCTATTTACATCAATCGAAATCAAAGCTTCTGTGCGTTCAATTACGATGTAACCGCCTCTTCTTAATACGATCTGTTGCGCAAATATTTCTTCAATCTGTTTTTCCACATCATTTTTTTCAAAAAGCGGCATTTTATCCTTATAAAGTTTTATCCCTCTTTGCAATTGAGGCGCAAGCGTTTTTATAAAACCCAGCACCCTCTTATAATCATCCCGGCTGTCAATAATCATCTGGCTTATTTCTTCGCCAAAAAGATCGCGGGCTGTTCTTAAAACCAGATCAAATTCCTCATGTATCAAATATGGCGCATTTTTTCTAACAGACTTCCTTTTGATTGTCTGCCAAAGCCGCAATAAATATTTCAGTTCCCGGTCAAACTCCTTGCGGCCCATTTTTGCCGCTTGAGTACGCATAATACAACCCATCTCTTTTGGCAACCCAATTTCTTTAAGCAGTTCCTTAAGGCGCTGCCTTTCTTTTTCATCAGTTATTCTTTTGGAAATCCCTATATTATTACTGTAAGGCATTAAGACCAGAAAACGCCCTGGTAAACTTATCTGACTTGTTAACCTGCAACCCTTAGTCCCAAACGGTTCTTTAACCACCTGAACTATAACATCCTGCCCCTTATTGAGAAGATTCTCTATGCTTATCTGTCCGCCTGTATTATTATTCTGCTCAGCGCTAGACGGCTCATCATTTCCATCAACAGCATATTCATCGTTTTTAACCGTTTCCGGAAGCAATTCCTGAATATATAAAAAACCGTTCTTTTCAAGCCCAATGTCGATAAAAGCAGCTTCCATGCCTTTGACAACCTGCGCAACCTTTCCTTTATAGATATTACCGGCAAGATGTCTGCTTTTATTGCGTTCCAGAAAAAACTCCTCAAGCTTGCCATCTTCAAGAATCGCTACACGTTTTTCCTGCTCATCACTACTTATAATAATTTCCCTATTTTTCATATTCTATTTTTATTATCCTCAACCCTTTAATTAATTGTTTTTCCATTCGTTTCTTAAAATCATCCTCATCTATCCGTTCTTTTAAAAAAAATTCAATCCGCATATTTCCGCTCTGCCCAAGTTTTAATGCCTGTCCAAATTTAATTTTAGGCCGCGGGCTAAACCCCTGGCTTAACACAAAAGGCAAATCCGCCCGGCGCAGCGCGCGGTAAATAAACCGTATAAAATCAAGATGGGAAATATATATCATCGGCCCATCCTTATCAATCAACGCTGTAATTTTTACATTTTCCATATGCTAATACAAAGACAAAAAGCCGGAACATTATCTCTAATTTCCAGGATATGCTCCGGTTTTTGTCAATATCTCTTTTAATAAAAAAAACAGTCTCTTAGTTCTTACGGAATAAATACCCTTTATTCTTTTCGCTATTTTCCTGCACTGCTCCATCTTTTCCAGATGTTTCCGTTTTTACTTCCTTATTATCCTGCTTTGATACAGGTTTTCCCGCAGGCTGCGGAATATTCATTTTCTGCGGTTCATCTTCTTCTAACAATCTTCTTATCTCTTCATCATCAAAATCAACTATTTCCGGCGTTGTTTCCGCCTTAACAGGAGTTTCATTAATAATAAGATCTGCGGATTTTTCAAAAAAACTTTCTTCATCAGCAGCAACTATTTCTTCCATTTGCGCTTCTTCATCAGCCGCCAATGTAGACATTTGATCTAAAACATTTGCTACTTTCTGGCGTTTAGCCAGCTTATTTTGGTCGATTATATGCGGAGTAATGAAAATTAGCAAGTCATTTTTTATAACTTCATCTGCCTTATGCGTAAATAAAAGCCCAAGAATAGGAATGTCACCCAATAACGGCACTTTTGTTTTTGTCGTCACTGTTTTATTTTTAATCAAACCGCCGATAACTAAAGTTTCGCCATCTTTTATCATTACTTTTGCATCTGTAGACTGGGTTGTTAGAACCGGCACGCGTGCTCCTTGAAAATCAATTTCCTCCTGTTTATCGCTTATTTCAGGATGCAATTTAAGGGTAACATAACCGTTCTTGTTGATCGTCGGCGTAACCTTAAGAAGTATTCCATAGCTTTTATATTCCCATCCGGAAATCACAAAACGATCAGTTTGTTCATTATAAGAGTAATTCGCGATCGGCCAGTCAGTCCCGACATGAATCTCCGCTGGTTCGTTATCTAGAGTTGTAATCCGCGGATTTGAGAGGATCTTTGTATTTCCCTTGGTTTGTATCGCTTCAAGCAGCATTGAAAACGATGTCCCGTCAAGAATGCCAAAAGAAAAATCATCTACAGTCCCATAATTAAACGTAGGAATAGTCGTTGACGGAAAGTCTGTCCCTGAATCTCCTGCAGGCAAAAAATTATCATACATCTTTCCGACATTTCGTGCCGGCCAGGGGAAAGTAGTCGGCCGCTTTGACATCGAAGCCGTATAAGAAGCATTCCACTTTATTCCAATATCTTCGCTATTGGATATTGTTGTCTCGATAATCTTGGCTTCTATGGTTACCTGCGGAGTCATTGAATCCAAACGCTCTATTACTTTGCCGATTTTATAAATATTCGTAGGAATATCTGTTACGATTACAAGATTAGCGCGGGGGTCTGACTTGATCCTGCCTCTTTCAGATTTCATCTCCTCTACCGCAGCAGCAACCTCTTCTGCTTTAGCATAGCTAAGGGTAAACACCTCAGTAACCAGATTTTCCAGGCCTTGTTTATCTAAAGTGGTAACTCTGATAATATTTCCCTCACGTTCATATGCATATCCATATGTGCGGCAAATTACGTCCAATACTCTTTCCCAAGGTACATCAGTAATCTGAACTGTAACTAGCCCTTTTACATCCGGATCAGCAACAATGCTGATATTACCTTTTAAAGCCAGTACACGGAAAACATCCTGGATATCGGCATCCTTAAATTCAACGCTTATATTCCCAGCCTGAGTATCCTCAACCTGCATCTCATTAACGCTATTTGCCGCCAAGAATGAGCCTACTGCCAATATCAGTAATCCTATACCCACACCAATTTTAAGCTTCACTGACAATAATTTACTATTCATACTCTTTTTCTCCTCCTTTTGTTTTGAGATTAAGCACTATAACATTCCCCTCCTTCTGAACAATCACGCTGGTTTTCTTAATTGACAAAACCTGTATGTTAAACGCCCGATCCTGTTCCTTAAGTAATTTACCGTTAATTATGGCCACTGATTTCTCCGAAGGGTCCCAAATAATTCCTTCAAGATCCAAATCACTAGCAACAGATTCCCCATAAGCTTCCGGCCTGATATGCCCTTCTGTACTAACTAGCGGCATAAATGGGTCGCATTTATTGCCGCTTTTATATACAAACTCACGATCTGCCGCATTCGCGAGATAATAGACATTAAACTGCCAAATCAAAAAACTCATCCCAATAATAAAGTTACGCACCGGCAGTTTCATACATACCCTCCATCCCTTCCTTCAAGCAAAAAACATATATAACCAAAAGAACCTGATGTTTCAGGGAATCTGTATCATCAGCAGTAATTTTTAATGTATCAATACGCATAAATTTATCGGAAAACTCGAGGTCATTTAAGAACTGCCCTAAGTCATGATACCCGCAATAAGCTTCTATAGTTATCGGAATACGCACAAAAAATACCGTAAGATCATCTACAACTTTTTGCGGTTCAATCGCAATGATTTTTACATTATTTTTTTTAGCTGTTTTAGAAATAAGGCTTAAGAAAACCGGAAACTCTTTCTGTAAAGGCAGCCGGCGCACAAAATCCCTCTGCGCTTTTTTCATTGACTGCACTTCTTCCTCAAGAGTCATCATATTCTTCATACCATTATCGAGGTCACTAAGTATTTTTCGTTTAGCCGCAACATTTGAAGCAACTTTACTTAAATTTAATACCTGCGGTATAGTTACAAGAAAGCAAAAAATAATCCCGCAGCCCAATCCCATTTGGAAAAGAGAAATTTTACTGTTTTTTAAGAATGATATTTCTAATTTTTTCATATATTAATATCCAAACGGAAAGAACAATTTAATGTAAAATCCATAACCTCGACATCAGCTATCCTGCGCCGCAATACAGATTCCAGTTCAATTTTATCAAAATACCCGAAAAACTCAGCGTTCTTTTTTAAATTACTTACAAAATCATTAATTAAAGACATCTCGTCATGTTCCGTTGAAATTACCGTCCCGTCAATTACTAACGTACGCACCATAATTCCCGCCATTTGAGGATTTTGCAGGCTGTCTGCCGGGATTTTCTTATACGATAACTCCCTCAACCAGACTCCGCGGTTAATTTCGTTAGACAATATGTTCAGCGTTCTCGACCACAAAAACTTACTGCTAACATAAGGAGTAAACATAGCATTAGTAATTTTTAGCCTTTCCATGTCCTGCTGAAGATTAATAATTTTATGTTGTTCAGGTGCTAGCCCTTTGAGCTGCGTATCTAAAGCATTCAATGTAATCACACGCGCAATATTTATAGCGCTGACAACCAAAAAAATCACTAAAAATAATGCATTAACTCCCAGCAGGATTAAATTCACCGGTAACTTTTCCGTTTGCTGTTTCTTTTTAATTACCCTGAATTCCTGCGGCAATAAATTAATTTCGATTATCATTTTAAATCACTTTCTTAGCGCAAGCCCTATAGCTACAGTCAATAATGGCCCTGCTTCCACTAACTTCGCTTTATCTACTTGTTCACTTAAAGATAGTACATTGGTTGGGTCCCAAATCTCTACTTCAATCCCCATAATACTGCTTAAAACTTTGTCAATCCCCTTAAATTTAGCAGTACCGCCGGTAAGATATATTTTTTGCACGGAGGAACCCAGTTGGCTTTCACAATAATTAAACGACATATGGATTTCCTTGGCAAAGCTGTCAAGCGCCGGCCTTATTGCGTTAATCATTTCTCCGTATTTTTCCTGCGGATTATGCTTTAACTGCATGGCTGATTCTTCGGTCATTTCAAATTCTTCGATAATCGACTTAGTTATATTTTTGCCGCCGAAAGGGATATCCCGATTAAAATAAGGGACATTATTAATAAGAATAGTCGTATTAGTTATATCAGCTCCGATATCTAAAACAGCAATAATACCGCCAAGTTTTTGGTTGAGAAGCTCAAACGAATTAATCGTCGCGAAACAGTCGACATCGATAATATTCGCATTAAGTCCTGCTTCGCGCAGAAGATTTATCCTCGCCTGTATAATCTGCCTCTTAACCGCCACAAGCAATACCTTCATCATTTTTTTTGTCTTATTTTCAGGATCAAGGATTTGAAAATCATAATTAACATCATCAAGATTAAACGGTATATATTTGCCAACTCCTAATTTCAGCGCTTTAGTCAACTCTTCATTAGCCATCCTCGGCATTTCAACATACCTTACTATTACAGCCTGTCCGGAAACAGAGGTATTAACAAGATCAGACCGTATCTTCGCATCTTCAATCACATTTTTTATCGCAGCCACAATATCTTTATTGGTTTGCGCTTTAAAAACAGCCATACTAAAATTAACTATTTCGGATTTTTTCGTTGATAGGTTCTGGCCGATCTGAACCAACTTAACACTGGAATTACCTATATCCAGCCCAATAGACATTTCAGGCACGGTTTTAATTAACTTTGAAAAAATTTCTCCGGCTATCTTCATGATCAAATCGAACAATCCCTTTTGCCCCTTATACTCTTTCCCCTTATAAACAATGCAAATATTTTAACACACAAAAAAACTCAATTCAAGCTATAATTTCAGGGCAGTAAGTTTATCTTTCCCATTGTCTTATCAGCTGTTACGCAAGTTACCGTTACCGGGATAATCATGTTTTCAATATTTTCGTTAAACTCGGTAAAAACATAAATATATGAATCAGTATAGCCCCCCCAAAACCTACCATGTTTTTTTTCAAAAAGTACTGGAATAGTTTTCTTAAGCAGTCTTTTCCGGAAAATAAAATCCGCTTTTCCTGCTGCCTCTTTAAGCCTAAAACGCCTTTGTTCTTTAATCTTTTCATCAACCTGCCCACGCATCACCGCTGCCAACGTACCATGGCGCTGGCTATAAGTAAAAATATGCACGCGGGAAAACCCGGCTCTTCTGACCATTTTAAGAGTATTTACAAATTCTTTCTCGCCTTCTTGAGGAAATCCGACAATAACATCAGTAGTCAATGATACGCCGCGAACCAACTTCTTAACATACCTAATTTTATCCAGATATTCTTTGCTGCTGTATTTCCTATTCATTGCCTTTAATACCGTATCATCTCCGCTTTGCAAAGGAATATGTAAATGCGCGCAGAATTTTTCAGAAGAAACCATTAGCTTTAAGAGTTTAGTATCCACATCCTGGAGTTCAATAGAACTCAATCTTAGGCGTTTTAGAGAGCGGATATTAAGGATATCCTCTACCAGAGAAGATAAACTATTGCTGGTTTTTAGGTCTTTACCCCACGCGCCAAGATTAATTCCGGTTAAAACTATTTCCTTAACTCCTGAGCGTGTCAATTGCCTAATCTCGAGGAGAATATTTTTAGCGTATTTACTTACCGGGTTACCTCTTACCGACGGGATAATACAATAAGTACAGCAATTATCACAGCCGTCCTGAACCTTAACAAAAGCCCGGCAATGCCCGGCAAAACTTTTAATACGCATTTGTGTGAATTTATTTTTTTCCTTTAAAACTTTTCGCGCGCTATCAGGCTGATCCTTTTTATACTGCGAAATAATCCGCGCAATCTGATATTTTTTGTCCTGCGGCACAATATGAGTGACTATATCATTCAAATTCCCCAGTTTTTCTGGCTCTTGAGCCAAACAGCCCGTAACAATTATCCTTGCTCCTGGATTTTTTCTGTGTAATGATTTAATCAGCTGCCTAGCTTTTCTATCGGCAGAACTTGTCAAAGTACAAGCGTTTACAATACAAAGCATAGGAATATTTTCGGTTTCCGCAAATCCTTGTTTCAAAAAACTTTCACGAATCAGCTGCGTCTCATACTGGTTAACCTTACAGCCTAAGCTATAAAAAGCACATGTTTTATTTACTTGATTCATAAGTATACTACGAAGGCCTGGATTGATTTTTAACTCTATTGATAGCTCCAGCTGATCTGTTCTTCTGCATCAGCGGAAAAAACTGCCTTGCCGTAAACTATTGTTGAGCCGTCTTCGGCTTCTTTAACAACTTTAATCGAAATAAGTTTAAGTTCAGGGTATTCATTATTTAAGTTTAAAAGCATATCCATAACAAGATTTTTTACTATAAGAATAGATTTAGTTTTAATCTTCAGATTAAGCGTAAAGGTGAGAAACTTGTCTCCAAACCGCACATCGACAATATCAAAATCCTGCTGATAATTCCGGTATCCGTTAAGGAACTCTATTAAATACAAATAAGTATATGTTTCAGGATTTATTGCCTTATCCGGTGACTTCATTGAAATTTTAAAAACAAAAATAATAAAAAGATATAGAAATATTACAAACACTAAAATTAAAAAATTTTTGCGGCTTTTAATTAAAAAATCTTTCGCCTTTAATAAAAGTACATCAATAACCTGTTTTAAAAGCAATTTATTGCCCCCACTCATATTGTAAAATCGATAATATTGAACTCACTGCCGTATCGCAGCGCAGGACATTCTGCCCCAAGGATACCGCGATTGCTCCCTTTTTGACAATTGCCATAACTTCTTCTTTGCTGAAATCGCCTTCAGGCCCAATCATAACAATTACTTTAGACGGGCAGTTCCTTTTTACAATTTTTTTTAAACCACTGGTATTATCTTGTAAAGCCGCAACCAGCGCCAAATCATATCCGGCTAATTGAGCCTCTAACGCCTTAATTAGCGTTATTGGTTCAATAAGCGGCACATAAGCAATTCCGCATTGTTTTGCCGCAACAATTGATGCCTTGCGCCATTTTTTAATTTTTATTTCAAATTTCTCCGGATTTATCTTAACTACCGTATTATGCGTCAAGAGCGGAATCACTGAATAAACTCCAAGCTGAGTAGCTTTATCAATAATATCTTCAAATTTGTAGTTTTTCGGAATAGCCGCGGCCAGGGTTATCTTTAATCTATTTTCAGCAACTTGCTCTTTTTTTATAACCTTAATTTTTACCTTGTCTTTGGAAATAAATTCAACTATCCCGGAAAACACCCCGCCTTTTCCATCAAACACGCAAATAGGATCTTTTTCTTTAAACCTTAAAACGAAAAAAGCATGCCTTGCCTCTTCCTGAAGCAGGTATATATAATCTTCAAAGATGTTACCAGAATCAGCAAAAAAACGATACTTGCTTTTACTTTCTTTCATAAAAAAACAACCTCACGGATTTGCTCATCTCTAGTAACATCCGCCGAAGCACTTTCCTCTTTGTATCTTACCATCTTCATAATCTTGTTAACCGCGGAATATCCAGATGCATGCTAGGGTCTTTTCGTAGGCGGATAAAATCTTTCTATAAAAAATAAAAAGTGGACGATAAATATTATCGTCCACTTTTCTCAAATCAGCAAAGCATATTAAGATCACGGCCACACATGCGTAGTTAAAGCCACTTGATTCGGACATGTAACATCATCAGGACTACCTGATACCAAAACATACGGATCCTTTGTTACTCCTGTCTCATTCGGACATGTCGGTGCGCTTGTCACATATCCCCAAGTAACTAAATCAGCCGGAGAAAAAGTACCCCAAGCAATAGTACTATCATTCATTCTGGTTTCATATGTTGCTATAGCTGACGCTAACCCGCGCTGATTTGCCAAACAAACCTTAGCATTGGCATCTTCACGGATATCGCTAAAACGCGGCAGAATCAAAGCCACAAGAATACCGAGAATCGCGATAACAATCAAAAGCTCAATCAACGTAAACGCTTTTCTATTCATGTTACTTCACCCCCTCTTTTTTAGGTTCTATTTAAATTATTTAAACAATTATATCTTAAACCGGCAGTTTTCTTCTGTTCTAAAAAACAACCAAGGATATTCGCTCCGTATTGCAAAAGGGTAAGTTTATTCATTGTAAGAGCCTCCATACCCAAAACACCATCCTTGTTTTGCCGGATTCCACGGATAGTTAAAACTAAAAACAACCACTGCTCTGCTTTTTTCAGTATAATCCTTAATCTGGGCGATTTTTGAAGCTTTTTTACTTTCACCGTACTACTCCTTTTTATATATCAACTAATCAATTTTGTCAAGCACGATTTACTTCCAAGTGATTTTTAGCAATTATCATGCCAGATTTTTTATTTCTTTTCCCTCGATAAGCCCTGTTCAATAACCTTGTATTGAGTAAAACATTTCACATATTTTCCGAAAAATGTGTAAGAATTTGCCCAAATACAGCCTAACGAAACACTTTTACCAGATTAAACATCGGTAAAAATAAAGATAAAGCGATAATACCGACCACACCGCCGATAAAAACCAATAATACTGGCTCAATTATAGAACTAAGCCTTTTTACTGAGCTGTTAACCTCACTATCATAAAAATCCGCAATCTTATTTAGAATTGAATCAAGAGTGCCTGATTCCTCTCCCACTGAAACCATATGCCCAACCATCGGCGGAAAAATCTTGTTATTACGCAAGGGATTGGACATGCTTTCTCCGCGATTAACATTATCCGCGATATTAGCAACGATTTTTGAGATCGCTGAATTACCTACAGTTGTTTCTACTATACGCAGGGATTGCAATATCGGAACACCGCTGTTAATAAGCGTCCCCAGTGTCCTGGCAAACCGGGAAATAGAAGCCTTCTTTATAATATCTCCAAAAATAGGAATATTTAGAGCCATCAAATCAGTATTATATTTTCCTACCGGAGTCTTGCGGTAGCGGATAAACATTACAATAGCGCTAACTACAGAAATAACAATAACAGGCCATCTTGTCCTTATCAAAAAACTGATTTTCAGCATGATCTTTGTCGGTAAAGGCAAAGGCACATTCATACTGCTGAACAAACTCTCGAATTTAGGAAACACTCCCACTACCAGGAATATCACCACGCCAAGCGCTACAGTTACAATCAATACCGGATAAGTCAATGCGGTTTTTACATTTGAACTTACCTCTTCAGCCTGCTCGGCAAAAACAGCCAGCCGCCTCAAAATTTCCTCTAAAGCGCCGCCCATTTCACCGGCATTGATCATATTTACGAATAGTTCGGAAAATACTTTGGGATGTTTTTCCAATGCCGAAGAAAACGATGCGCCGGTTTCGACTTCGTCTCTGACTTTAGTGATAATTTCCTGCAGTTTTTTATTTTCGATTTGCTGGCTAAGCACATTCAAGCTCGTAACCAGCGTTAACCCGGAACCAATCATTGTAGCCAGCTGATTATTAAAAATAACAAGGTCCTTGGTAGAAACCCTTTTAAATTGCTCGAAGAGATCCCCTTCCAAAGAGCTTTTTTTTTGTTCTTCCTTTACAGTAACAACAAAATATCCCATTGCCCTAAGCTTACCGGCAACAATAGTACGGTTCGCAGCTTCTAATGTACCGCTAATCATTTTCCCTGCAGCATCCCGGGCTTTATAGTAAAAAGACGGCATTTTATTCCTCTTCTTCTTTTAATAATCCATACTGTTTCATTTTATTAAACAGGCTTTTCCTGCTTATTTTCAGCAGTTGAGCTGTTTCCGTACGGCTCCAGTTTGTCCGGTTCAAAGCCTTAAGAATAATCTGTTTTTCCACATTATCAATAACTTCTTTAACCGTATCTAATAAAGGCTTTGTAAAATCAACCGCTTCAGTATCAACTTTTATATCAGTATCAAGGCATTGAATATAGAAAGGCAAATCAGCTTTGTTAATAATATCTTTTTCCGAAAGAACAATCGCTCTTTGCAGCACGTTTTCCAGCTCCCGGACATTGCCAGGCCATTTATATTTCATAAGCAGTTCCATGGCTTCAAGGGCAATATGCTTTATGGTTTTATGCAATTGGTGGTTGAATTTATTCATGAAATACTCAAAAAGCAGCGGGATATCTTCCCGTCTTTGGCGCAATGCCGGCAATTGAATAGAAACCACATTTATCCGGTAATACAAATCCTCGCGGAATTCCCCGTCTTTGACACAGCGTATCAGATCCTTATTAGTTGCCGCTATAATCCGGACATTCACGCTAATCGGCTTATTTGAACCAACGCGTTCAAATTCCCTTTCCTGAATCACGCGCAGGACCTTTGCCTGAGTAGATAGACTCATATCACCGATTTCATCCAAAAAAATTGTCCCTTTATCAGCTGCTTCAAACCTGCCGATTTTCTGTAAACTCGCGTCAGTAAACGCCCCTTTTTCATGGCCGAAAAGCTCGCTTTCCAATACTCCTTCCGGTATAGCTGCGCAATTAATTTTAACAAAAGGGTGATCCTTCCTGCTGCTGTTATAATGAATCGCCCTTGCCGCTAATTCCTTTCCAGTGCCGCTTTCCCCCTGAATAAGAACAGTAATATCAGTATCAGTAACTTTTTTTATTATTTCCAGGACCTCAAGCATTTTACCGGAATTGCCGATAATCTCCTTATACCCCATTTGCTGGTCAAGCTTTTTCCGCAGCGCCTTATTCTCCTGATAAAGCCGGTTGCATTCAAAAGCGCGGCGGATAATCATGCGCAGCTCATCCACATCAAAAGGTTTTGTAAAATAATCGAATGCTCCTTTCTTTATAGCTTCAACCGCTATTTTCTGTGCTCCATAGGCGGTAATAATCACAACCAGCTGCTCGGGGTTTATCTGTTTCATTCTCGAAAGAACCTCAAAGCCGTCCATCCCCGGCATCTTAATGTCCAAAGTAATCACATCAAAATGTTCCTTAGCGTATATAGAAAGCGCTTCTTCTCCGTTTGAAGCTAATTTAACCTCATAACCTTCTTTCTTCAGCGCTTCTTCAAGCAGAAAACGAAAACTCTGATCATCATCAACTACTAAAATTCTTGACGCCATTATTAATCCTTATCCTTGGTTACAGGTAAATAGATAATAAAACTTGTCCCTGTTCCGGCCTCGCTTTTAACATCAATCTTTCCGTTATGGCTTGAAATGATCTGATGCGTTATAGTAAGCCCCAAGCCAGTACCGCCTTCCCGCGCCGTGAAAAACGGATCAAATATTTTACTTAATATTTCAGCAGGTATGCCGCAGCCTGTATCCTGAAAGATTACGCAGATCATTTTATTATTGCTTGCCAACACAGTACCAATATTTAAAGTTCCGCCGTTTCCCATAGCCGCAAAAGCGTTAATAATAATATTCAAGAACGCCTGCTGCAGTTTTTTCGCGTCCGCCAACACCATTGGCAGATCTTTTAGATATTTTTTTACTATCTTAATATCAACATTTTTAGTATCGTGCGTAGCCAGCAGTAATGTCTGCTCAATAACTTCGTTAATATTAAGCAGTTCAAGATTCGCTTCAAGTTCTGAATTTTCCGGCCGGGCAAAACTTAGAAGCTCCTCAACAACCTTATTTAAACGGTCAACTTCTTTAACAATCACATCAGTATATGATTTCTTCCGGTCATCTTCTTTGAGATCTTCCTGCAAAAGCTGTACCAATCCTTTAACCGATCCCAAAGGGTTGCGGATTTCATGAGCGATTCCCGCTGCTAAGCTGCCCACAGCAGCTAGCCGGTCAGCGCGCCTCATTTGCTCTTCCAAATGCTTGATATGCCCCAGATCTTTAAAAGTTACGACAATCCCTAATAGCGTATTCTTCTTATCTCGCAAAAGCGATGTTGTAATCCCTATGGGAATTTTTTTTCCATCTCTTGAATAAATAGCAATTTCCTGTGAAGAACTAGTTTTTTTCTTTTCCAAAGTATCATAAAGAATCTGGCTGAAAACAGAATTAATTCCGCTTAAAGGAAAAGTAGAAAAAACTGATTTATTAATAACTTCTTCGCTGTCATAACCTAAAATAACTTCAGCAGAGCGGTTAAAGGTAATAATTTTCCCTTCCATACTTATGGTTATAACCCCGCCGGTCATACTTTCAATAATATGCTCATTAAGAGAACTAACCATCGCGTTAAAAGATTTCCCCAATGCTCCGATCTCATCTTCCGAATCAATCTTTACAACACGAGTCAAATCTCCAGTAGCAATTTGCTTGGTACTAAAAGTAAGCCTTCTTATAGGCAAGGTTATTGCATACGCCAGAATTAAACCAAAGATTCCGGCTAAAACCGTTCCGATCCAAACCTGCTTAACCAGTATATCCACGACTCTTCTAAATAAATAGATATCCTTATCGTCAACAAGTTTGGTAAAATGCGCGTTGACAACATAGAAAGAAAAGATTTGAGCCCCAAAAACAAGGATTGCCATTAACAGAGGGATTGTAATCATCAGGTTGGTACTCACCCGCATTTTAAGCGAAGATGACTTAATCATAGAGCTTATCCTTTCGCTTCTTCAGCAGTCGCCCTGAATACTTCTTCAACCGTTGTAAGCCCGTTATAGACTTTTTCTAGTCCATCTTCCCGAAGAGTTTTCATGCCGTGCTTCCTTGCCTCTTTAGTCAAATCAGATGTAGAAACATGCTTTAATATCAACTCCCTTAAAACATCATTTATAACCATTAATTCATATATACCTATTCTTCCTCGGTACCCGGAGTTTTTGCATTTAGTACAGCCTTTACCGCGGAAAAATCTGCGTATTTTTCCGGTAATACCTTCTAAATTTAATGCATCTATAACATCTGCAGCAGGAGCATATTCTTCCTTACAATCTGTACAAATCGTCCGGATCAAACGCTGCGCCAGTATGCCTGTTACTGCCGAAGCAACTAAAAAAGCATCTACATTCATATCGATTAAACGTGAAACTGTTGAAGGCGCTGTATTGGTATGGATCGTACTTAAAACAAGGTGTCCGGTCAGGGCAGATTGAATAGCAATTTCAGCAGTTTCCAGGTCACGAATTTCTCCGATCATTATCACATTCGGGTCCTGGCGCAAGAAACTGCGCAAGCCTGTGGCAAAAGTCAATCCGGCGCGCGGATTTACCTGTACCTGATTAATCATCTTGAGCCGGTATTCAACCGGATCTTCCACCGTAAGGATATTTTTTTCTATGGTATTTATAGTATTCAAAGCTGAATAAAGCGTTGTTGTCTTTCCGCTTGAAGTAGGCCCGGTTACCAAAATCATTCCGTATGGCCTATGTATAAGTTCTTCGAACTGTTTAAGATTAACCGGAAGAAATCCCAGTTTATCAAGCGGAATAAGCAGCATTGCTTTATCCAATACGCGCATGACAATTTTTTCTCCTAAAACCGTAGGTAATGTCGATACACGCAAATCAATATCCGTATCCCCAACAGTAAAACGAAACCGTCCATCCTGAGGAATCCTTTTCTCCGAAATATCAAGGCCGGCCAAAACTTTAATACGTGAAACCATGGGCAACAACAACTCTTTTGAATAAGTTCCCAGCTCACGCAAAAAACCGTCGACACGGCAGCGGA
The DNA here is from genome assembly GCA_016213925.1 of Candidatus Omnitrophota bacterium. GTDB lineage: Bacteria > Omnitrophota > Gorgyraeia > B26-G9 > B26-G9 > JACQZH01. Next base: position 38,375 of record JACQZH010000064.1, read on the forward strand.
CCCTTATTTCTCCTTCATCCGGTTCGATATGTATATCCGTCGCTCTTTCTTTAAAAGCTGAACTCACAATAGTATCTACCAGCTGCACAACCTCATTTCCTTCAACAGCAGAAGCAGATTCTTTGGAAGGTTCGGACTGGGCAGCCCGGCTATAAGCGTCTGTCGATTTAACTGCCGGTTGTTCAGGCCTGCTTTCAGCCGCGCCTTCTCTATAATATTTTTCCAGCACATGAAATAATGCTGACCGCGAACAAATAACCGGCTCAATCCGGCAGTTTGTTATTTTTTGTATTTCGTCAATAGCAAAAACATTCAGCGGATCAGCCATTGCTATTGTTAAATTATTACCGACTTTTTCTAAAGCCACTAACTCATAACGACGGGCGATATTTTCCGGGATAAGTTTAACAACCGCAGGCTTAAGTCCGTAGCTATTCAAATCAATATGCGCAAGGCCAAGCTGTTGAGCCAAAACAACGATAAGATCCTCTTCTTTTAAAAACCCAAGCTCAATTAATGTCTGTCCAAGCCGCGATCCCGCTCTCCTTTGCTCCTCAAGGGCTTTTTGGATCTGTTCAATAGATACTACTCCTTTTTCAACAAGATACTCACCCCAAAGTTTTTTTTTGCCCTTATCAGCTGCCATTAGCTTTACTTTCCTTCAATTCTTTTAATTTATTCAATCTCCGTTTCATTCCTTCACCATCACGCGATTTAAGCAAAGCATCTTCTTCGCTGATAACATTATTACGGAATAACTCGATCAATGCCATATCTACGCTCTGCATCCCTACTTTAGCGCCTGTTTCCAGTGATGAATAAATCTGAAAGGTCTTGCCTTCTCGGATAAGATTCCTTATCGCTGAATTAGCCAGCATAATCTCAACAACAGGAACTCGCGTCAGTTTATCTTTGCTCGGAATCAGCTGCTGGCAAACAACTCCCTGCAATGCCAGGGAAATCTGTATCCTTACCTGCTGCTGCTGATGCGGGGGGAAAACATCAATTAAATGGTCAATTGTCTGAACCGCATCGGTAGTATGTAAAGTACCTAAAACTAAATGCCCGGTCTCCGCCGCAGTAATAGCAATGCTTATAGTTTCAAGATCCCGCATTTCTCCTACTAAAATAACATCCGGATCTTGCCTCAGCACATATTTTAAAGCCGCAGCAAAGGAAAAAGTATCAGAAGAAACCTCACGCTGCTCGATAATGCTATTTTTATGCGCATATAAATATTCAATCGGATCCTCAATGGTTATAATATGCGCTTTCCGTTCTCTATTAATTATATCGATCATTGCCGCCAGTGTCGTAGATTTTCCCGAACCTGTTGAACCAGTAACCAATACCATGCCTTTTTCTATCCGGGCTAAATCCTTGAGTACTGCCGGTAATTTTAAATCATCTATGGATTTTATTTCCGAAGCTAAACGACGGATCGCAACTCCGATACTTCCGCGCTGTTTATGCAAATTGACACGAAACCTTCCCACCCCTGCTATCCCAAAAGAAAAATCAAGCTCATAATTCTGTTCGAATTTTTTAATCTGCTCTTCATTCAGCATTCCATAAGCAAGTTCTTTTACAGTCTGCGGCATAATCCTGCCGAACTGCTCAAGAATAAACAATTCCCCGTTAATCCGCAAAACTGGAGAACTGCCACAAACAATATGTAAATCAGAAGCATCCCTCTGTGCAGTTAACAAAAGTAATTCTTTAAGTTCCATAGGTTATAACAGCATCCTTTTTAATAGTTCCGGTTTATTAGAATATGTGATCGCATCGCCGATCCTGATTAAACGCGCCTTACATAAATCAGCAAGCGATTGATTCATGCTCAACATCCCCTCTTTAGTTCCAGTCTCAATCATTGAATAAACCTGATGTGATTTTCTTTCACGAATCAAATTCGCTACAGCCGGAGTTACACTCATTGCTTCAATAGCCGCGACCCTGCCTTTCCCATCAGCACGAGGAATAAGCCTCTGTGAAATTACACCTTGCAAAGCCAGGGATGTCTGCAGCCTAATTTGGGACTGCTGCCCCTCAGGAAAAACATCGATAATACGGTCAATAGTCTGAACCGCGTCAATAGTATGCAAAGTAGCAAATACCAGATGCCCGGTTTCCGCGGCAGTTATTGCCGTTGAAATCGTTTCTAAATCGCGCATTTCTCCTACCAGAATAACATCCGGGTCTTCACGTAAAGCATCGCGCAAAGCAAGCGAAAAAGAAGGAGTATCAGAATAAACTTCTCTTTGATTTATGATACTTTTTTTATGGGGATGCAGATATTCGATAGGGTCTTCAACCGTTATTATATGACACGACTGTTCTGTATTAACCAAATCAATCATTGCCGCCAAAGTAGTGGATTTACCGCTTCCTGTGGGCCCAGTAACCAACACCAATCCTCTTTGCCTGCGGGTTAATTCAGTTACAATAGCAGGCATATCAAGTTTGTCAATCGAAGGGATTTCAAAAGGTATAAAACGCAACGCAGCAGCCAGATAGCCTTTTTCAAAAAAAGCATTTACCCTAAAACGCGCGATATAACTGTAAGTAAAATCAATACTCCTCTGCTGAACAAGCTTATTTTTCTGATCTTCGTTAAGCATTGCCTGAACCAGATGCTCCGTATCATTAACTGTTAAAGCCTCAAGCTCAGCCGCAGTTAGCTTCCCGTTAATACGCATCATTGGCGGCAATCCTACAGTAAGATGTAAATCCGATGCGTTTTTTTCAATAGCCATTCGAATAAGATCAAGAATCTCCATATCCTTAGCTCTTTTCTGTTTTATATTGCATTATCAGAGTTTTAAGCTCACCAATTAAGTCATTTAATTTCCTGATCAGTGTAAGCGCTTCATCCTCATCGATCTTTTTATCTTTTAAATTTACATACAATACATTCGCTAAACCGGACAATTCAAAAATCAGTTTTCTATCCTTTTCCACCAGTAAATGCATATTTTCCACAACCGAGTTAAACGCCGCGGAAAGATTTTTCAACTCATCATCCCTGCGTAAACGCACATTACGTGTTAAATCGCCCCGGGAAACTTCATACGCAACCTTTTGAAGCCGGTATACAGGCCCGGCAATCTTATGAGAAAGCAATACACTTGCAAAAGCAGCAATAATAAGCGCAATTGGTATCTCAAAAGCCAAAAAAAGGTTAAGGATTTTAAAAACCTCATCCAAAGCTATGCCCATTTGAACACCGCCGAACTTTTCCGTCATTAATGTCCAATGAGTAAAATAAACAGTCAGGACGATCATCCCGCTTACGATCAATATTGTGAATAACACCAGAGACATATATTTGAACTGTAAACTTCTTTGCACTAAAAAATGCTTGCGTACAGAATATTCTTTCATCGGCAGTTTCTCCTGGTTTAAATCAACTTGTAATTTCAGCCTTTAATTTTTAAATTATCTAATCCTTTTTTTTCTCTATAGTTAAGCACAAATAACTAAAAATTAGGTTATCATATCAAGCTTTAAATGTCAACCCAATGGATTACGCCTGTCAAGCCAAAATAAAACCAAAAACCTCAAATTAAAAGCTAAAAATACGCAATCCCGCTAACCTATAAATTCTTTATGCCAAAGCTCAAACATAAGCAATGCCCAAAGCTTAAAACCATTATCTGTTTTTCGGCTCATATGCTCGTTGATAAGACTTCGTAAATATTCCTTATTAAAATACCCTCTATTGATACTTTCTGTGCTTAAAAGCGCATCCTGCATCATATCTTTTAATTCGCAGCGAAACCATTGACCGATCGGCATGCCTAACCCTTTTTTAGTCCGGTAAATTATTTTATTCGGCAGTAAACTTTCTGCTGTCTTTTTTAAAACATACTTGTTCTGAAAATAATGCAATTTAAGATCAAGCGGAATAGTTGCGGCATATTCAACGAATTTGTGGTCTAAAAAAGGCGAACGTACTTCTAAAGAATTTGCCATACTTGCAATATCCATTTTTACCAGCAGGTCAAACGGCAAATAAGTATTGCCCTCCATTTTTATTGTCTTATCGACAAAATCTATCCCTGATTGTTCTTGATATACCCTGTTCAAAAATTCCCAGTCATCATCAATTGACATCTGCTTTAAAACATCCCCATTTAATAATTCCAATTTTTCATTTTTTCTAAAAGCAGAGACCCAATTCAAATACCGCATTAGCGGCTGATACTCAAGAACTTTAAAAAACCTTTTCATCTGCCATCTCGCTGTTCTGACATCATTACCTGGAGGAATTAGATAAAAAAGCATTTTAAACAAATTTTTTAAAAAAAGGGGCATACAGTCTATAGCCTGTGCTACTGACGCGGCAGTATAACGATAATACCCTGCAAAAGATTCATCTCCCCCATCTCCGGTTAAAATAACTTTTACTTTTAAAGCGGCGAATTTTGCCAAATAATAGGTAGGAATACAGGAATAATCCGCAAACGGTTCTCCATAATGCCTGATAATTTTCGGTATTATTTCCACTGCTTCGGGTTTTATCATAATTTTATAATGCTGCGTTTGAAATTTATCTGCAATTATCTGCGCGTATTTTAATTCATTATAAAGCTTATCAGAAAATCCCACGGAAAATGTTTTTAGCCTACTTACAACATGCTTATTCATTAAACTAACAATGAGGCTTGAATCTATTCCCCCGCTTAAAAATGCGCCCAAAGGGACATCGCTAACCATACGTAATTTTACCGCTTCTTCTAAACGCTCCGTCAATTCCTGTTTATACTCGCAGACCTTTTTTCTTGCAGATACTCCTACGTTTAATCTCCAGTAACGTCTTAATATAACTTCCTTATCTTTTACAATCATATAATGAGCAGGAGGCAGTTTAAAAACTTCTTCAAACATTGTTAAAGGCGCAGGTACATAGAGAAACGTTAAATACAGATTCAATGCCTGTTTATCGACTTTCCTCGAAATAAACGGCAGCTGTATTAACGCCTGCAGCTCGGAAGCAAAAGCAAAATGATCAGCATTTCTCCAATAGACCAATGGTTTTTTCCCCAGGCGGTCCCGGGCAAGAAATAATTTCTTTTCATTTCCATCCCAAAGCGCGAAAGCAAACATTCCACGCAGATAATCCAGACAGGCTTCTTTATATTCTTCATATAAATGCACAACAACTTCAGAATCGCTTTTTGTATAAAAATTATGCCCTTTTTTTTCAAGCAATGCGCGTAGTTCAATGAAGTTATAGATTTCTCCGTTTATAATAAGCCAGATTTTCCTAGCTTCATTATGTATCGGCTGTTTTCCGGTTTCCAAGTCTATGATCGATAAACGCCGATGCCCAAGGCCAACATTTTTTTCTAAATAATACCCGCTATCATCCGGCCCGCGATGCGCTAATTTTTCCGACATCAATTCAATTAATTTTTTATCCGCAGCTTGGCCGTTAAAATTTACTATCCCGCAAATTCCGCACATTTTAAATTTTCCTTAAAAACAAGCTGATTAATATTATTTGTTTTTAAAAAGAGATTTTAGAATAACATAACTTCCATTTCGCGAAAATCTTTCTAAAACCGTAATCCTACCTTGTTTTCCAATCTTCACTCTTAGTTTTTCATCACTAATCAGCATAGCTAATTTTTTTTCCCACGCGTATTCATCAGAGGCTAAAAAACCATTCTCCCCGTCATCAATTATTTCCTTGTAGACTCCGGCTTGCGAACAAACAACCGGAATACCGCAGGACATGTACTGGAGAGCTTTAAGAGCGCATTTGCCTTTTCCCCAGGCATCTTCAACTAAAGGAGCAATGCCTATATCAAACTTATTCACTTCATCAACCTCCGAGATAAAACTCCAGGGAATATTCACCACATCTACTCCTTTTACAAAAAAATTATTTACCCCTACAACACGGACCTCTATCTGAAATAAACGGCTCAAGTTGCGTAAAGAATCTCCCAGGGCATCAAGATAAAAAAGAGTATGCTCACTGCCGATCCAGCCAATAACAACTTTAGTTTTCGCAAGCTGTTCTTTCTTATCAATAAACCAGCGATTAGTATCTATAGATGTCGGAATAAGCTGCACATTTGAGTTAAAACGCAAAGCATATGTCTTTAAATAATTATTCCCAACAATAACTAAACGGCTTATCCGGATTATATCTCTTATATTATCTTTATAACGAAAGTTATACAGAAAACTCTGCCTCTGCGGCGGGACAAGAAAAATAGCATCATCAAAATCGAAAACAATATTTTTATTTAATAGACAAATAAGTCTTTCAAAAACAGGATAAACTTGAGGCAATATTTCCCTCTGTATAAAAATAATATCGTAAAATTTAACCCTAAGTAAATCAAAAAACCTACGTAAAATAATAAAAAATAAACACGGCACTTTACGCCATAGCCCTTGTTTAATATACATAAAATTAAAAATAAAATCAGGGACAGCAGGGCTGACATGACAAATTACGCCGTCTTTTTTTAAAAGCTCAATGTATTGATACACCCGGTATCTGCTTGAAGCTCCAAGTTCCGTCGTTTGAGTAAGGAAAAGCACCCTCATTTTTTCGCCTCTTTTTTTATCAGGGCTTCATAAATAGCCAATGTTCTTGCCGCGGCTTTTTCCCATGAAAATAATTTTGCCCTTATTCTGCCTCTTGAGGAAAGTTCTTTTTTTAGATTTTCATTTTTTAAAATTAAAAGCATAGTCTGGGCTATCGAGTCCTCACTGTAAGGATCGCAACACAGCCCTGCATCAGCAACTACCTCAGGCATAGAAGAAACATTAGAACAAATTACCGGCGCACCGCAAGACATCGCTTCTAAAAGCGGCATCCCAAATCCTTCGTAAAGCGAGGGTAAAATTAGAAGCTCCGCGGCATTCATAAGCAATACTAATTCTTGCTGCGGAACATAGCCGGTAAATATCACCTTTTCCGATACCCCTTCGCGTTTAGTCGTTTCAAATATTTCCTTATACATCCATCCTTTTTGACCGGAGATAACCAAACTCACCCGACCATTAAAAACATTAAGCACATGCCTGAACGCTCTGATAAGACGGGGAATATTTTTCCGCGGCTGCAGCACTCCGGTAAATAACACGTAATGACCATTTATTTTATACTTCTCTTTAACCGAAAATAAGAGACTCTTATCTTCTATTGGATGAAAAATACTATTAACACCGTGATAAACCACCTCTATACGGTCTTCACTTATATTATAGTAATGCATAATATCTTTTTTCGTCGACTCGGAAATCGCAATTATTTTATCTGCATGTTTTGCAGCATATCTGGTAAACATTTCTGACCGTAAGCCTAAACCAAAAGAAAAATATTCCTTGAATTTAAGAAATGCTACGTCATGAATCGTCACCAGTGTCGGGCATAGTCGGAAAAATGGGATCTTTTGTCCAGCCGGGATATGTAAAACATCCGGCCGTTTATGAAAAAGTTCCACCGGAAGTCTGCATTGCACCCAAAATGAACGGCAGGAACCTATATTACGCAAGCTCCTATAGTGGAATTTAGCGTTTAGCAGTTCTGGCACAAACACAAGAGGATTCTGTGCGTATAAGAAATATTCATTAGCAGTATCAATTTGCGCTAATGACCGCAGGAGGTTGTCGACATAAATACCCATGCCAACTTTTGTTCTATAATTTGTCTCAAAAGCATCAATTGCAATACGCATATATTATTTCGTTATATTTTAATAACCAGTTCATGTTATTTTCCGCAAGAAATTATTGTTTGATTAAAAAAATTCATTAGCCACGACATATAAGCTTTTTCACTAAGAAATTCCTGCTGATATTTTTGAGCTGCTATGCCCATTTTAAAAGCAAGCTGTTCGTCACTTAAAAGTAATTGTATTTTTTCTTTCATCTGCTCCAAATTTTTATGTTTTACTAAAAAACCAGTTGTGTTGTCCTTAAGCCATTCATTAATTCCGCCAACATTAAATGCTACCACTGGTTTGCCATATGCCATAGATTCAATCCCAGCCAGGCCAAAAGGTTCTGGCCAAATAGACGAAACAACGGTCAATCTCGCTTCTTTAATCAACAAACTAAGATTTTGATGATCCATCCATCCGTGGAATTTTATATTTTTGTCTAAGTTTAATGTCTTTGAGATAGTTATAGCATTTTCCAGGTCATCACCTTTACCCACTATATCCATCTCGAAGTCGTTCAACCCGGCTATTGCCTTAATAAGATACGAAAGGCCCTTTTCATAACTTATTCTTCCAAAAAATAATATTTTTCTTTTTTTTCCAAAACTCACATCCCCATTTTTATTAAAATTAGTAAACAAAGGCTGTGAAAAAATCTTATTTTCACAAACTCCATTGTTAATATAATTAAGTTTTACGTAAGAAGAGTTACAAAGTATTCTGTCTGGGATGTTAATCAAAGCGTCACGATACAAAGTCTGCCAATTAAGATATTTCATCTGTGGAATTGACAATGGGTTTAGGCATTTATTCTTTAAACAAACCGCCCCCATTTTATTATTACAAATAATATCATCCTTATAAACTCCTAAAAGCTTATAAATACGCGGGCAGATACAAAAATAGTCATGAATCATTTGAACTATCGGAATATCTATTTTAGCGAGTTTAAAAGAAATCAGCCCGTCAAAATTATTTAAAAAAATAATATCCACCTGCTCTTCTTTTATAATTCTCTCTAAATTCCTAATTTCATTTTTAAATAATTTATTATATTCTGAATATTTTTTAACACATGAGAGTATCATTGCCATGCCCGATTTTGCCAAGCTGCGCTTTGTAATCATAGAGGAATAATTTTGGACTGCTTCTTTAGCGATAAACGTAAAATTACATGGCAGATAAGGCAAGTAATAAGCATGGTCATTATCTAATGAAAAATCAGGAGCTTTACTGCCGCTTTTAGTATAAACCCTTACAACCTTATTCCCATTTTTTTTTAATCCGGAAATTACGTTGTCCAAATAGGACTCTGCACCCGCTACTGGATAGTCATAATAGTTTTGGATTAAGATATTCATATTATCTTATTCTTTTGAAAAGATTGCTTATTTTAATTTTTAAATTATTATAAACATAAAAAACCCATACTATTACTAAAACAAACGCATCAAAAATAAAAAAACAAAAAATCACAATTCTATTTAAACAGATTGGCGATTGGAACGATTTTGAGCATTTAGCTAACCTATGTATTATAATGACGTTAGGGCATAATAATAAAAGCGCCACCATTTGCATAGGTTCAAGCAGCCCGCGCAGACTTATAAAAGCAGCCTGGACATTGCCGGGTTTAAGTCTTTGGGAAAGTTGATATAATGAACCTGTGCCCACAGCTTCAACATGAAATAAATTATGATCATTTAATGATAATTGTTTTATTAACAGCCAATCAGCTAATGATGAAAAAACTATAATCTCAGTATCCGGATAAGCTGTCCTTATTATTCGGTATCTCAGCTCATCAAAATATCCCATAAAAACATTATTTGCCTGATTTACTTTTTTGCTGGAAAGAAAATTTTTAATCTTTAATGCTTGATTTTCAATCTGCACAGAAGCAATATTATAAGCACGTTTTCTATCGATTTGCGTAAAATAAGCTGTTTCAAACGGAATTTTTACATCATCGGAAAAGTGAGAAACATCTTCAACATCCATTAAAAAACTGCCGTTTTGCTTTACATACTCCCATAGTTTCGTTCCTGGGTAAGCAACAGCAATATTATACATAAAATCATCAAGCCCTAAACTATTTTGAAATTCTATTGTTTTAATTACAGAACTAAAACTATCATGAGGCAATCCGATAATAAAATATCCTACAGTTTTCATACCGGCTTCTTTTATTATTTTAACCGCCCGGCTTATATCTTCTAAAGATTCCCCTTTTTTTATATTTTCAAACACTTTAGGATCGGCTGTTTCTATCCCAAGAGCACAACTCTGACATCCTGCTTTTTTCATTAAATCAGCCAGTTCATTATCAATTTTATCTGCTCTTATACCGTTGTGGCAATACCAGGACATATTCAGTTTTTTTTCTATAATTAAAGAACATATTTCTTTTGCTCTTTCTAAATCAAAAGTAAAATTATCATCTAGAATTTCAAACTGTGAAAAGCCAAATTTTCTTTTAGCATTTTCTAATTCCGCAATAACATTAAGCGGCAAACGCGGTCGCCATTTTTTGCCCAAACTTATCCCGACACAGCAAAAGATACATCCGTAAGGGCATCCACGGCTAGTAAGTAACGGGTATGGGAAGGAATCATAATTTACCCCCTCAATGACATCAATACTGGGAAAAACCATATCATTAAGAGATTCAATTAATTCCGGAGGCTGCCAACAAACTTCAGAATTCTTTAAATAAGCAATACCGTTTATCCGGGTAAAATCATCTTTACCATTTGCTATTTTATCAACAAATTCAACAAAAGAATTCTCGCTTTCATTTAAAAAAAAAAACCAAAATTCTCTCAAGCTA
>JACQZH010000065.1:0-14596 GCA_016213925.1 Candidatus Omnitrophota bacterium
GAAAGAATCCAGGAAGGTTTTAATATTGTCAGCCAGGCAAAAGAATCTTTAAAAGTTGTTATAAATCCGCATTAAAATTAAGAGGTTGTCGATAGAAAAATATCAGCAGTTTTTTTGTATAATTTCTTGATACTCCCAGATATATCTGCTATAATTTGACCCAATATAATCCAAATTTTGGGATTATATATTTTAAATATTGAAAAAAGGAGTGTTTTATGCAGGATAATGAAAATATGAAAAAATTAAAAGCATGGATAAAAGAGTGCGCAGATTTATGCCAGCCGGATGAAATTGTCTGGATTGACGGCACAGAAGAGCAAAAAAAACGCCTGGAAAAAGAGTCAGTCCGCAGTGGAGAGATTATGCATTTAAACAAAAAAAAGCTTCCGGGTTGTTTTTTGCATCGTACTGTTCCGAATGATGTGGCGCGTACAGAGCATCTTACTTTTATCTGTACAAAAAATAAAAGGGATGCAGGCCCGACTAACAATTGGATGAGCCCGCAAGAGGCATATAAGAAAGCCGGGGATATTTTTAAAGGCTCGATGAAGGGAAGGATAATGTATGTGATCCCTTTTTCCATGGGGCCGGTTGGTTCCGAATTCAGCAAGATTGGAGTAGAGCTTACTGATTCTATTTATGTGGTTCTGAATATGTTGATTATGACTAAGGTAGGCCAGCTGGTTTTGGAACAGATAGAAAAACACGGAGAATTTACGAAATGCCTGCATTCAAAGGCGGAGCTTGATATTAATAAGCGGTTGATACTGCATTTTCCGGAAGATAATACTATTTGGAGTGTGAATTCCGGTTACGGCGGAAATGTTTTACTGGGCAAAAAATGCCTTTCTTTGCGTATTGCCAGTAATCAGGCGCTTAAAGAAGGATGGCTTGCCGAACATATGCTTATCATGGGGATAGAAGAACCTAACGGCCATGTTGAATATGTTGCCGCGGCGTTTCCCAGCGCTTGCGGAAAAACCAATCTTGCGATGCTAATACCTCCACAAGGGCTTAAGAAAAAAGGATACCGCATTTGGACTGTAGGAGATGATATTGCCTGGATGCGCATTGATACTGACGGTTCGTTATGGGCGATTAATCCTGAATCTGGCTTTTTTGGTGTGGCTCCGGGAACTAACTCAAAAAGCAACCCGACAATGATGAAAACAATAAAGAAAAATACTATTTTCACCAATGTATTGCTTAAGCCGGACGGTACTGTGTGGTGGGAAGGTTGTGACGGAAAGGTCCCGGAAAAAGGAATTGATTGGCAGGGAAGGCCATGGAAGCCAGGGCTTACTGATGAAAACGGCAAGCTGATCACAGGGGCAAATCCAAACAGCAGGTTTACCGCGCCGATTTCAAATTGCCCGTCGGCATCGTTTCGTTTACAACATCATCACGGAGTACCTATTTCCGCGATTATTTTTGGCGGCCGCAGGGCAAGCCTGGCTCCGCTGGTTTATGAATCTTTAAATTGGCAGCATGGTGTTTTTGTCGGAGCGACTATGGCTTCTGAACGTACTGCGGCTCAGGTGGGTAAACAGGGCGAAGTACGTAGAGACCCAATGGCTATGCTTCCGTTTTGCGGCTATAATATGGGTGATTATTTCAAACATTGGCTGAATATCGGAAAAAAACTGACTAATCCGCCGCGTATATTTCATGTAAACTGGTTTAGAACCGATAAAAAAGGAAAATTTCTTTGGCCCGGATACGGTGAGAATTTACGTGTCCTTGAGTGGATACTTGATCGCTGTAACAGGACTGCCGGCGCGGTTAAAACGCCGATTGGCTTTGTTCCGAAAGTCAATGACCTGGATATGACAGGGCTGGATTTCCCTAAAGGCGCTTTAAGCAAACTTGCAAGTATTGATAAAAAAGAGTGGCGCCAGGAGCTTGAAGGAATAAAGGATTTTTTTGAAGGTTTTGGTAATGATCTTCCCAAAGAATTATGGCAGGAATATGAAGAGTTAGCTAAACGGTTGAGGTAAGATATGAAAAAAAACAAGGTTGTTTTAAAAACGGAGTTTAGTGACCTGAAATTATGCCGGCGCGGCAAAGTCAGGGATGTTTATGATCTAGGGGACACATTACTTATCGTATCTACGGACAGGATATCCTGTTTTGATGTTGTTCTTCCGACCGGGATCCCCGGGAAAGGCGAGATTTTAACCGCGCTTTCCTGTTTCTGGTTTGAATTTATTAAGGATATTATTCCAACTCATTTTATCAGTGCAGATGTGGATGATTTCCCTGAACCAGTGCGCAAATATAGAGAGGTTCTTCAATGCCGTTCCATGCTTGTGGAAAAAGCTCAGCCTTTGCCTGTTGAATGCATTGTGCGCGGATATTTGTCAGGGTCAGGATGGAAGGATTATAAGGCAGCACAGTCTATATGCGGCATAAAACTACCCGCAGGGTTAAAAGAATCGGATAAGCTGCCGCAGGTAATTTTTACGCCTTCGACAAAAGCTGATATTGGCCATGATGAGAATGTTTCGCAGGATTATATTTCAGATTTAATCGGTAAAGATGTTACAGATAAGCTGAAAAATATCAGTATCTGTATTTATGAAAAAGCGCGCGACTATGCCAAGCAGCGCGGAATAATTATTGCCGATACAAAGTTTGAATTCGGAAAGCATGGCGGTGAGGTTATCTTAATCGATGAGATTTTGACTCCGGATTCTTCAAGATTCTGGCCGAGTGAGGGATATAAGCCGGGTAAGCCGCAGCCAAGCTTTGATAAACAGTTTGTGCGGGATTATCTTGAAACTTTGGACTGGGATAAAACTTCTCCCGGGCCACGGTTACCGGATGAAATTGTGGAAAAGACAAAGCAAAAATATCAGCATGCTCTTAAGATTCTGACTGCTGATTAAATGCTTATTTTTCTAAGTAAACTAAAGCTGATATTTTAATATCAGCTTTTTTTTTGAAAAATTTTTGAATTATATTATTTTTTGCTGTATAGTACTATAAGATAGCCAAAAGAAAGGAGTAGATATGCTTATTGGTATAATAATCGCGGTTTTTGTGATTGCGGGTATTTGTATAGTTATGTTAATTTCTATTTATAACAGCCTGGTTTCACTTCGCAACAGGGTGAAAAACGGCTGGGCTCAGATTGATGTACAGCTTAAACGCCGCTATGACTTGATCCCGAATTTAGTTGAGGTTGTAAAAGGCTACATGAAACATGAGCGGGAAACATTGGAAAAAGTAGTACAGGCTAGGCAGCAGGCTATAAATATCTCCGGCAAAGGAAATGTTGCGGAGCAGGCTAAGGCAGAGAATTTTTTAAGCCAGACTTTAAAGTCTTTGTTTGCTGTTTCTGAACGTTATCCTGACCTAAAGGCAAATCAAAATATGCTGCAGTTGCAGGAAGAGCTGACCTCTACTGAAAATAAGATTGCTTTTGCCCGGCAATATTATAATGACGAGGTTATGCGTTATAATACAAAGATTGAAATTTTCCCTGATTCAATAATAGCAAGTATGTTTAATTTTACGAAAGAAGAGATGTTTGAGTTAGAGGACTCAGCGCAAAGAGAAGCGCCGAAAGTAGAGTTTTGAAGAAGAACGGATAGCTGAAAAAAAATGGCTTTTTCTTTTATTGAGATAGAGGAGAAAAAAAACAAACTTGTTTTTGTCTTATTTTTTGTTTTAATGCTTTTTTACTTTTTTATCGCCTGGCTTTTGATCATTCCTTTTAAGCTTGTTTTCTTCTCAAAGTATTTATCCGAGACAGGGATTTTACCTAATTTGAAGGAAACTTTGCTTGTTTTTATTGCCGCACTTGTTGCCGGAGCTTTGCACTGGATTATTTCAACAAACCAGGTTATTTCAAAAGCATTATCCAGTCTTGGAGCAAAACCGCTTGATGAAAAAGATTCTTTTCATTTGCGTCTTAAAAATATAACTGAAGAGGCTTCAATAGCTTCCGGCGGCAGGAAAGTGGAATGCTGGATAATGCCCTCAAGCGCTTTGAACGCGTTTGCCATGAGTGATTTTAGCGATCGGGCTGTTGTAGGAGTTACAGAAGGTTTGCTGGCTAAACTTAACCGTGCTCAAATGGAAGCAGTTGTAGCGCATGAATTCGGCCATATTTTAAACGGTGACAGCAAGATGACGACTATAACCGCGTCATTGTTCGGGGTATATTCCGCGTTGATGGATGGCATAAGGAGGATTTTTGAAGGCAATCGCCATCTGCGCGTACGGAATAACGGAGCAGGGGCTATGGTAATTTTCTTGATGCTGGTTTATGCGATTTTAGCGGTGACGAAATTTATGAGCAGCTTGCTTAATCTCTTTATTTCAAGACAGCGCGAATTTCGCGCGGATGCGATATCAGTGCGTCTGACGCGTAATCCGTTGGCGCTTGCCGAAGCTTTGCATATAATATCAAGAGGCTGGCGCGGCGCATATTTAAGCAGTGAATATCTTTCCAGTATTTTTATAATCAATCCGGTATATAGCTATTTAGATGAAACAGAAGGATTTTTGTCCACGCTTTTTTCCACGCATCCTCCGATAAATAAGCGTATAGGTATTGCTTTGGATATGGCGCATTTGGACGTAAAGAATATGATTGAAGAGATGGAAAAAAAACATAAGGCTTTATCCCAGAGAACAGATTCCGTTATCGTGGAATTGGAAGAACAGCAAGAACGCTGGTTTGCTGTGGGCCCGGACGGGCAATGGCAGGGGCCGTTCCTGCTTGCTGATTTGACAGCGATAGATTGGTTTAAGGGAGAAAGCTGGGTGCATAAAGAATCAGAGTCAAAAATACAATTTGCCTGGCAAAATAATGAGATTCGTAATGCTTTGCAGGGAAAGATTAATCCGGATAAAAAGGCCGGTAAGAGTTGTCCTCGTTGTAACGTTCAATTGTCAAAGGTATTATATGAAGGAACCCCGATATTGCATTGCAGCAGTTGCAGCGGTAATTTGCTGGAACGGGAAAAAATAGTGCGGGTTTTAACACGAAGGCTGCTGGGCTTTTCACCTCAGATAGAGCAAATGGCGCGGGCAATTATGAAAACAGTCAAGGATATGGATTTTTATAAAAAGGCGCGAGAAGGGTTTCGTAGTGTGCAGGAATTTTCCTGCCCTGAATGCGGCCGTACAATGGGTCGTCAGTTTTATAATATGGATTATATTGTGGAAATTGATTTGTGTTTATATTGTGATATAATTTGGTTTGATAAAGATGAATTGGAAATATTACAGTTTCTTCATGAAAAATATAATGATGGAAAATTATAAGGGAAATAGAGAACATTATAAATTGGAAGGATAGCTTCTTTGCGCAAACAAATTGATCGTTGCTGGGAATATATGCGTTGCGGAGAAGAGACAGCTTGCTCTGCTTATCCTGATGCGGGAGAGCATTGCTGGGAGGTTTCCGGCACTATGCGCAGTTCAGAAGCAGAAAGGCGGCTTGAAAAACAAGCTAAAATAGCCAGGGAAGAAGGGCGTGATTTAACTGAACAGGAAATGCTCATGTTTAAGCCGACAAAGCCGATTAAACTATGCAAATATATCGAAAGGTATGGTACCTGCAGGTGTTGCCCTTATTACCAATATGTGGAAAAAATCAAAAACATCGGGAAAGAAAAAGGTTTTTTTTGACCCTTTTTAAAAAATCAGCTGACCGAAATTAATTTTACCTTCCAGGCAGGATGCCGTAAATTAAAGCCCTGGGAACTCCACGGAAAAATTTTTAAGTATTTTCCTTAGTTTCATAAGCGGTAATCCAACGACATTATAATAATCTCCGACGATTTTTTTTACAAGAACGTCAGAGTTTTCCTGTACTGCGTAAGCTCCGGCCTTATCATGATTTTTTTTTGCTAATTCATTGATTAAGGTTTTAGATATTTTGCGTGTGATTATTTTAGTTTTTTCAATATCAACCAGTCTTTTTTTTGTCTCGATATCGATAACAGCAACACCGGTAAAGACATGATGTGTAGTGCCGCTTAAAGCGGACAAGATCTTTTTTGCGTGGGAAGTATTTTTTGGTTTTCCGAAAATTTTATTGTGCAACACGACAATAGTGTCTGCGCCGATTATCAGGCCTTTTTTTAGGCGCTTGGCGGTATTTTCAGCTTTAGCCAAAGCTAATCTGATTGCGTAATGTTCAGCGGAAAAATGATTTTTATTAAATGGCGTTTCTTTAATTCTGCTGGGAATAACTTTAATCTTTAGCCCGGCTTTTTTAAGCAGAATCTCCCGGCGAGAAGAACGGGAAGCTAAAACAAGTTTTTTCATCAAGTTTAATTTTTTTGCTTATAAATTTTTAGGTTTGCTTGCTGCTGTATGTTTTCAAACCAGGCATTTAAAAATTGGTTTCTTTTTTCCAAGAGCACTTTACTATAGTACTTTTCCCTGTCTTTTTCGAAATCTTCATCTTTGGCTGGTATGATTTCTTCAAGCCGCATAATACATAAACCGCAGAAAGTATTTATTACTCCAGATATTTCTTGCGGTTTTAACGAAAAAGCAGTTTCCGTTAAATCTTTTGCGAAGCCGAGTTCATTGATATAGCTGGAACGGGTGAATTTTTCCGCTTTTTTCAATTCAAATCCAAGTTCTGTTGCTGCGCTCTCAAAAGGCAGTTTATTATCTTTTATAAGAGTATTAAGCGTGCCGAGTATTACCTGGCTTTTTTGTTCAGCGAGTTCAGAAGCTTTACTCAAACGGTATTTATCTTTAACTTTTTCGGCAACATCGGGATACTCCGGGATATAAGGCTTAATTTTTTTTACCGGCTTTATTATATAAAAAGCCGTAGGAGTTTTTATTATTTCACTGACTTCTCCTATGCTTAAAGAAAAAGCTGATTTTAGAAAAGGAAAGCTTATTCCCACATTAGGTATTTCTTCAAGCATTGAAAATGGCCCGGTTTTTTTTGATTTGAGTCCGAATTCTCCAGCAACGGTATTCATATCGGTTTGGGTATATAATTTACTCATCATTTGACGAGCCAGCTCATAAGCGAGTTCGTCCATTTGTTTTTCCATTAGGCGCTCACGGATATTGTCTTTTACTTCAGAAAGAGGCTGGTAGTTAGCTATAGTTGATTGCGGTTCTTTGCTTTCTTCAGCTATGATTTTAAATTTTTCTTTATTATTTTCATAATATTTTTCGATTTTTTCTTCGGTTATTTCGATTTTATCCTTAAAACCTTCAAATTTTATTTCGATATATTCGACATCAACTTGTTCTGGTTTTTTGAAGGCATCTTTATTGGCCTCAAAAAATTTTTTGATAGCTTCTTCATTATCTAATAAAACCTCTTCAGTATATTTTTTCGGTTCAATTAGGATATAGGAAACGGTGGCGCTTTCCGTTTCTTTAACAAAAACCTGCTTGACTTCAGATTCGCTGACACTTATTTCGGCAGTAAGCGCTTCCATTAATTTAGCGATCAGCAGGGAATCCCGTATGCTGTTTTCAAATTCTTCCGGATTCTGATGGAAAAATTGTCCGATGATATAAGAGTAATTTTCCGGATTAAGGTTGGCATTTTTCAAAAGAGGAAGATTTTTTATGTGATTAATCAGTTCTTTGTTTTCTATTTTGAGTTTTCTTTTTTTTGCTTCATTGACTAAAATCAATCTTGTCCAAGCCTGCTCTTCCAGGTTGATACTTTTTTCGAATTCATTGCCAAATTGCATTAAGGCTTCATTGCGGGCTGCTCTTTGGGCTAGGATATAATCTTTAAACGCGACTTTTTTTTTGAAGATTTCTCCGGCAAACCCCGACCGCCGGTTTTTTACCGCAGAGCCTATATTCCAAATTACAAAAGCGGGAACGATGAAAATCGCAATTAGCCACATAATTGTTTTAGTGTGTTTTCTTAGATTTTTGAAAAGCATTTTTTCTCCTTTGGTTATGAATTGAACTCCAGTGCGATCAGCTTGTTGGCAATAAATTCCCAATAAGCCGTGTTTTTTTTATAAGGCAAACAATATCGCCTGCTGAATATTCGCGAATAGCTGATTGTCAGTTGCCTATGAATTTATTAGTATAACTAAAAATCAAGTAATTTGCAAATTTTTTGACAAAAGTAAATATATATGCTAAATTCGGTTTGCAGAGTTTAAAAATGCTGATTTAGAAAAAATTGTTCTATTTAACTCAAATAGTAAAAGGAATATCTTTGCCTATGCTTGATAGGAAATTAAAGAGTTGCATAGAATCTGCAGTTAATTTTCAGGATGTAGGGCATGTGCCTATCTGCGATTTCCTTGATAATCAAAAGCTGTTTAATTATTTTTTCCCTGAAAGAAAAATCTCGCTTAATGAAAAAATAGAAGTTTACCATAAATTGGGAATTGATATATGCTGGCAGTTTGAACGCCGGCAAAAAATTCGCAAAAACGGGTTTTTTGAAAATCTTTGCAAGCATATATTGCGTAATCCTAGTTACTGCGTTCTAACCAAAGAAGCGGTTATTGAAGAATTTGATGATTTTGAAGAACAACAAAAAATGTTTGCGCCTTACACGTATTTGGCTATGAGTGCGGATGGCTGTCTTGGTATTGTGCACAGAAACCTGGGATTTGAGGCTTTTAATAAAAAAATGTATGAAGACCCGATTGAAATTGATAAGCTGATTGAAATATTCGCGGAAAATCTTTTTCAGCGGGCTGATGAATTCTCCCGCCGTAAGTTAGGAGATTTATTTTTTATTAAAGAAGACATTGCCTATGAAAAAGGCTTGATATTTTCAATAAATTTTTTAAAATCTCACTGGTTAAACAGGATTAAAGATGCAATTTCACCGTTAAAACAAGCAGGGATTAAAGTTGTTCTGCATTCCGAAGGTAATATTGAGCCTATTCTTGATGAGCTAATTGATATTGGCATTGACGGAATCCATCCTCTAGATAGAAAAGCAGGAATGGACGCAGTACTTTTGAAAAAAACCTACGCAAAGAGTTTGCTATTGCTCGGAAGCATAGAGATAGAGGATGCTGATGCGGGGGCTATTATAGAGCAAACTAAGAATTGCCTAAAAAATGCGGCTTTTGGAGGCGGATTCTTTATAGGGTCATGCTCAGGTATTATAAGCAATTTGAACTTAAATAAGATATTTGCCTTTTTCAATGCAATAAAAGATATTCAAAACACACCATAAATACCTTCAGTAAAAATTCCCTAAGTACCTAAAAATAAAGAAATTAAAAAGTTTGTAAAAAGCTTTAAAATATGATATAATTAGACAGGAAGGGGAAATGGAAAATGGATTTTTTATGCTTACTTACTAAAGAGCTTATAAAAGGTAATATAATATTAAGAATAAGTTTTCTTTCCTCGAAAATCTTGTCAGTTTTCCTGTTTATTTTAATTTTTACTGGTCAAAGTCAGGCAGAGTCTTTTGATTCAGTAATAATGGAATTAAGCGTTAAGTATGGTTTAAGTGAAATAATGATTTATAATTTAATTGAAGCTGAAAGCAGTTTTAATTCTAGAGCTGTAAGCCCCTGCGATGCAAGGGGTTTGATGCAGATAACTAAAAGAACATGGGACTGGATATGCAGCGATTATCTGGAAGTTGAATGGGATTTTAATGATTGTGCTTTTGATTCTGAAAAAAATATTCGAGTAGGAATGCGCTTCCTGAAATGGATAAGCGATTACCTTGACCGTTACGAGAACCGGCTTAATGATTCTAAAGATAGATTGTTGCTTGCGTGTTACAACGCAGGGCCAGGAGCTGTCAAAAATAGTGGTTTTCGTGTCCCTCCTTTTGAAGAAACGCATAATTATGTTGCAAAAATTACCGCTGCTTTCCTGCCAAAAAGTTAGATTGATTGCGTTTTTGTATAATCCTAAACATGGTATTAACTGGAGAATTTTAATTATTAGGTAGAGATTATTTTGCGCTTATGTTATAATTTTCCTGCAAAATAGAAATTTACAAAACTAATCATAGTGTTTATCTTGCGCAAGATTCAGATAAAAAAATATTGTATAATTTTTTTTAAAGGTGTATAATGCAGCAATCTGGAATTCTATATATTGTTTCCACCCCGATTGGCAATTTAAAAGATATTACTTTAAGAGCTGTTGATGTATTAACAAATGCCGATTTGATTGCTTGTGAAGATACGCGTAGGACTCAAATTCTGCTTGCGCATTATAACATAAAAAAAAGATTGATAAGTTACTACGAGTATAATAAATTAAAAAGAATTGATGAACTTTTAAATGCTGTAAAAGAAGGCAAGAAAGTTGCGTTAGTGAGCGATGCCGGAACTCCTGGTATTTCCGATCCGGGGAATAGCTTGATAAGGAAAGCAATAGATGAGCAGTTAAAAGTAGAGGTTATTCCGGGGGTTAGTGCTTTCTTGACAGCTTTGATATATTCTGGGATGGCAACGCACTGTTTTAGTTTTTGGGGGTTTCTCCCAGTGAAATCAGGTGCTCGAAAAAGAGTTTTATCCAGTTTTGAAAAGGAAAGTAAAACTGTTGTTTTTTACGAATCTCCGCACCGCATACTTAAAACTTTATTGGATATTAAGGATGTTTTAGGTAACAGGCAAATTGTTATTGCCCGTGAGTTGACGAAAAAGTTTGAGGAGATTTTACGTACTAATGTTGAAGATGCAGTAGCTTATTTCGGAAAAACTAAACCAAAAGGTGAATTTGTAATCGCTATGCAATTTTGATTGAGAAAGGGGAATTATATGAGCGAGAATCGCAAATCAAAAATATTACTAATGGAAGACGATGAAGTTTTGCGGCGATATCTTGCGAAGCTTTTACGTGCAGATAATTTTGAAGTTCTGGAAGCCGGGAGCGTAAAGGAGGCGATTGAAAAAGCTTATACGCCTGAATTGAATCTGGTAGTTGCTGATTTAAAAATGCCTGATGATACCGCTATCGGATTAATGAAAAAACTTGCGGAAACACAGGTTAATATTCCAGTGATTATAATTACGGCTTTCGGCGAATGGGAGACGTACTTGGAAGCTTTGGATTTAGGCGTTTGCGATTACCTGAATAAGCCGATAGAATACACAGAATTTAAAGAAAAGATCAGTTCGTGCCTGTTGAAAAACTCAAAAAAGAAAAAAATACATAAAAATTAGTGGTTTAAAAAAAACAATAATGGTTAAAAGGGTAATTTTCATAATATTTGAATAATGAAAAATCTTGCTGTTTTCTGTTCAGGTTTTGGTTCAAACCTCCAGGCCATAATCACTGCGGTTAAAAAAAAGAAGATAAAAGCAAATATCAGCCTTGTTGTTTGCGATAGAGTTGATGCTTTTGCGTTGGTGCGCGCAAAAAAAGCTGGGATAAATATATATGTGAGTGAGCCGGAAAATTTCAAAGATAAACTTTCGTATGAACGCGGTATTGTCAGGGTTTTAAAAAAACATAAGATTGATTTTATTATTCTTGCCGGGTTTATGCGGATTTTGAGTGCGTATTTCATCAGACAGTATAAAAATAAGATTGTAAATATTCATCCAGCTTTACTGCCTTCATTTAAAGGTAAGGCTGCGATAAAAGATGCTTTGGACTATGGGGTAAAAATAACTGGAGTAACTGTTCATTTTGTGGATGAAAAAATTGATGCAGGCCCGATTATTTTGCAGCGGGCGATTGCAGTGCGGGATGATGATCGCGAGGATACTTTGGCTAAGCGTGTGCACAAATTGGAACACACGCTTTATCCGCAAACTATTGAGTATCTAGTAAGGAACAAAATTTTGTTGAAGGGAAGAAAGGTTCGGGTTAATAAATAAATGAGTCATTCAGGTGCGATCTGCTTTGGTACATCCGGATGGAGGGCTATTATAGCAGATGAGTTTACTTTTGGAAATGTCAATTTAGTAACGCAGGCAATCGCTGAGCATTTACTTTTAGAAAGTTCATATCCAAAAATTGTTGTTGGTTATGATACACGTTTTTTATCTAAAGAGTTTGCTAAATCTTCTGCAGATGTACTTGCTGCGAACGGGATACAAGTATTGTTGTCAGAACGGGATGTCCCAACGCCGGTTATTGCATATCAAATTATAAAGAAAAAACAGCACGGAGGTATAAATTTTACTGCTAGCCATAATCCTCCTGAGTATAATGGAATAAAATTTTCTCCCGCCTATGGCGGACCTGCTCCAACAGCTGTTACTCAAGCGATTGAGCAGCATATTGCCAGATTACAAAAGGAATCTTTTAAATTTAAAAAAACTTTAACAGATTACTCCGGGGTTAAAATGTTTGATCCTGGTAAAGAATACCTTAAGCGGCTCGAAAGTCTGGTTGACTTTAAATGTATCAAAAAGGCTAAACTGAAAGTCGGGTTAGATTGCATGTATGGTACAAGCCGTGGATATCTGGATAAGGTAATGAAGAGCTTAAGCAAGGATGTTATTGTTTTTAATGATTATCTGAATCCTCTTTTCGGCGGTTTTCCGCCGGAACCGGATATTGCGTATATTAAAAATTTAATTAATTGTGTTAAAAATAATAAATTTGATCTAGGGCTGGCTTGTGACGGGGATGCGGATAGATTTGGTATAGTTGACCGTGGCGGAAGTTTTTTGACGCCCAATGAAGTGTTTACACTACTATTTTATTATTTGATTAAATATCGCGGCAAAGAGAGAAAAGTTGCAAGAACATTTGCAACGACGCATATGATTGATGCGATTGCCAGGAAAGAGAACATTGAAGTGGTGGAGACTCCTGTAGGATTTAAGTTTATAGGCCAGGCTTTGAGTCAGGGAGACTGCTTGATCGGCGGCGAAGAATCAGGGGGATTATCTATTCAAGGGCATATTCCGGAGAAAGACGGAATACTTGCCTGTCTTTTAATTGCAGAGATGGTGGCTAGAGAGAAAAAAACTTTGCGGCAGATATTAACGTGCTTATATAAGCAATATGGCAGTTATTATTCTTATCGGATCAATTTACATTTTAAACAGCAGTCAAAGCAGGAGTTGCTTTTACGTTTGGAAAAACTATCCAAACTTTCGTCTTTTGGAAACCTAAAGATTAAAAATAGAAATTTAAGTGATGGCTTTAAGTTTATTTTTGAAAATGATGAATGGGTTATGTTCCGTCTTTCCGGGACAGAACCGGTTATCCGCTGTTATTTTGAAGCGCGTTCCAAAAAGAAGCTGGCTTATTTGAATAAACTTGCAACTGATTTTGTAAAAAATTAATATTTATGGGTATTTATTAGTTGACTTTTTAGGTTATAAGTTGTATATTTTAACGAGGATAATTTTCATGATAAAAAAAATTATAAATCCAATTATTTCAATAAGTTTTCTGCTTTTTTTTATATGCTTGTCTCTGAAAGCGGTTCAAGCGGAAGATAAAATTTTGCTTAAGTACAATTTCCAAAAGGGAGCACAGCTAAATTATCAGATGAGAGTAGATGGTGAGGTTGCGGTAGAAGTTATTCCGGAAGAAGATGTCCCCGCTTCAAAAAACTTTGCGAGAATTAAAGGAAATTTTGATTATTCGCATAAGATTACAGAATATGATGCCAATACAAAGGCTGCGGTAATAGAAATAAATTATGGGAAATCGCAAATGGATACTATCGTGAATGATCGGGTTATTCCGAATGCTGATGTCGCCCGGCTGGAAGGTAAGGTAGCTACAGTAAAAGTGGCTGAAGACGGAGAAGTTATTGATTTTATCTTGCCTCAGGGATTGCCTGCCTCGATGCAAAATGCTGATTTTAAAAATATGTTTGCGGCTTTTCCTAAACGCGCGTTGCGTGTCGGTGAAAGCTGGATGAAAAATTCAGAAGCTGCCAATGATGAGAATGAAAACTTTAACACGAAAAATATTATAAGTTCGACATATACACTTTTGGCAGTAGAGAAAAAGGGCAAATACCAATGCGCTAAAGTAAAATTTGAAAGCGTTACAAATACCATTACAACCTCTAAAAAAGCGGAACTGTTTCTAGACGGTAAAGTGGAGGGAAGAGTCGAAGGTGTTGTTTATTATGACCTGGAAAAAGGGAATATAGTTTTTTCTGAATTGAATACAAAAATCAGCAATAAGGTTAGAATGGGCGGGCAGGCGAGTCCGGGAAATGTAAATCAGAAAGCGGTAACTACGATAGTAGATACTGATTTAAAAACAATTGTCGAGTTGTTGTAGTTCATTCAAAATATAAGAGAGGAGAAGCATAAGTGGAATATGCAATTGAATCAATTAAAGCAAGACAAATACTTGATTCCAGAGGAACGCCGACAATCGAGGTGGATGTTTGCGTGAAAAACGGTGTTATTGGAAGGGCAGCCGTTCCTTCCGGCGCGTCTACAGGGGAACATGAAGCTTTGGAATTGCGTGATGGGAAGAAAGATGTTTTTTTCGGTAAAGGTGTAATGAAGGCGGTAGATAATGTTAATAAAACTATCGCGGCTCATTTAAAAGGAAAAGATGTTACTGGGCAATGTTCGATAGATGAAGCTTTAATCAAGCTAGATGGAACGGAAAATAAAAGCAATCTCGGGGCTAACGCAATGCTTGGAGTCTCTCTTGCTTGTTCTCGGGCTGCAAGCAATGCGCTGGGAATGTCCTTATATCGTTATAT
>JACQZH010000065.1:14697-45659 GCA_016213925.1 Candidatus Omnitrophota bacterium
TTATATCGGCGGCGCGCACGCGCACGTATTGCCTGTGCCGTTGATGAATATTTTAAACGGCGGGCTGCATGCGGACAATAATCTGGATTTGCAGGAATTTATGATTATGCCTGTGGGAGCGGATACTTTTTCAAAAGCGTTGCGTATGGGAGCAGAAGTGTTTCAGAGCCTTAAGGCAATACTTAAAAAAAATAAATTAAGTATTTCTGTCGGAGATGAAGGCGGGTTTGCGCCCAGTTTGAAATCTAACGAAGAAGCGATTGTTTTAATTTTGGAAGCGATAGAAACAGCCGGGTACAAATCAGGTAAAGATATATGCATTGCTTTGGATGTTGCCGCAAGTTCTTTTTATAATGCGAAGAAATATGAATTAAACGGAGAAGCAAAACCAATAAAATGCGATGCGGAAAAAATGGTTGATATCTATAGCGGTTGGATAAAAAAATACCCGATAATTTCCATAGAAGACGGATTGTATGAAGATGATTGGCAAGGCTGGAAGTTAATGACTGATAAGCTGGGGGATAAAATACAGCTTGTGGGAGACGATTTATTCGTAACGAACACAAAAAGACTAAAAATGGGAATTGACAAGAAGATTGCTAATTCTATCTTAATTAAGGTTAATCAAATTGGGACATTAACAGAAACATTACAGGCTATTGAAATGGCTAAGAGGGCGGGATATTCCTCTGTTATTTCGCATCGCAGCGGAGAAACCGAGGATGTTATTATCGCGCATCTCGCGGTAGCAACAAATGCCGGCCAAATAAAAACAGGTTCTGCTTCTCGTTCCGAGAGAATAGCTAAATATAATGAACTATTAAGGATAGAGGAAGAATTAGGGGGAGCAGCCTGCTATTATGGACAGGAGATGGTTAAGAAATTTTCATAGAGAGCATTAACTGTGAAATTGCAAATTTGGAAAATAATTTTTTTGATTATAGTGCTTGTAATTATATTTTTCCCGAAAGTTTCCAAAATACAGAAACTAAAGCAGAGGGATCAGGAACTTTCACAACAGGTTGAAAGTTTAATATGCGCGAATAATGAATTGGTAAAAGAAAATGAAATGCTGAAAACCGATGCGGTATATATTGAGGAAGTTGCACGTGAAAAACTTAAAGTAGCGCGGGAAAATGAAATAGTTTTTCGTGTTATCAGCAACGATGAAGAATAAGTGATGCAGGTTAACGGTTTTAAAACAGGCGATATTGTTGAAGTGCAGGTTGCGAAAATACATGCTTTTGGCGCAATTGTTATATTGCCAAATGATGTGCGCGGCTTAATCCACATATCACAAGTGTCGGATGATTTTGTGAAAAATGTTGCGGATTATCTAAAGGTAGGCGATAAATTATCCGCAAGGATTAAGAAAATTAGCGCAGATGGAAAAATAGACCTGACTCTTAAAAAAAAGGAAAAACCTGTTCCGGCAACAGTGAAGGAAAAGGAATTTAAATTTTCTATTTTTCAGGAAAAAATAGAGGAATTTTTAAAAAAATCTAAATAGTGATAGAATAGCCGTATTGAAAAAGCGGCTAAAAGCGATTGCGGGGTGGAGCAGCCAGGTAGCTCGTTGGGCTCATAACCCAAAGGTCGGCAGTTCAAATCTGCCCCCCGCTACCAATCTTTTAAACCACCAGTTATCTATGAGATTTGAAGAAATCATTGATTTAAAGCACTGGCAAAATATACAAGACTGTTTTTCCTCAATGATCGGGATTGCCCTAAAAACGGTTTCCGGTAAAGGGGAAAATATAGTGCAGCCTTCTAATCCTCCGGAAATCTGTACGGTTGTTTTGGCAAAATCTCCTGAGGTAAGGCAAAAGTGCTGCTTTTGGTATCAAAAGCTGAGTGCAAGTCTTGCAAAAGAAGAGTACGAAAAATTCTATGAATTTATTTGTCCGTTAGGGCTTATGAGTTTTGCTATTCCGCTTGTATTTAAAGATGCGCAAACAGCTTTTTTGATAATTGGTCCGGTTATTATTGAACAGAGTAAACAGGATGTTCATTTGACTAAAAAGATTCAGGAGTTTGAATTGGATGAGGTTAAATTTTTTGAATGTTTTAATAAACTGGTGGCTGTTAACACGGATAGAATTAATAATAGCATTGAATTTTTGCATTTGATTATAGCTTTTATGACGAGACTTGAATCTTTTCAGCTGGAAAAAGCTCAAGGGGATGTTGTGCTTGATAAAAAAAAGGTGGAGCAATTCCTTAGAAACTTTCTAGAGCTTGCTATGAAACTTTGCGACGCTGAACGAGGGTCAGTGATGATGTTTGAGAAAAATACTCAGGAATTATCGATTAAAGATGCAAAGGGATTAAGTGAAGAAATTATCGAAAAAACAAAACTTAAACCAGGCGAAGGATTAGCGGGATTGACAATTGAACAAAGAAAAGCGCTTTTCTTAAATGAACAGCTTTCTGATCGTGAAGTGCGTTTGCGAATGAACAGGCCAAAAATAAAATCAGCTTTTGTAATTCCGGTGTTTTATAAAGATGAAATTCTTGGAGTTGTGAGTGTGGGTACTACAAAAAAACCGAATAGATTCTCTGATAAGTTAATGGAGTTATTAAACGAACTGGTGGAAATGGGATTAGAAAAGATATCTTTGCAATGATGCTTGATTTTTGCTTTGCGCTGTCTTACAATAAAAGGACAGTTTTTTTGTTTCGGGAGGAAACAATCTGTCAAAGAGCACAGGATGGGCGTTTTTTTTGCGGATTAACAAGAATATAAGTTGTATTCATTATGTGCTGTAATTTATTTGCTCAATGAACAAGCAGTTTCCGCTTTAAGTAAGTTTTGAAATAAGAGTTTTAGTGTGGCGGTGTAGCTCAGTCTGGTAGAGCAAGCGGCTCATACCCGCTATGTCAGTGGTTCAAATCCACTCGCCGTCACCAAAATGAGTACATAACTTAGGCGACCGAAGGGAGACTACGTTATATGTACGAATTTTTCCTGTCTCGAATGAAGTTCGGCATTTAGAATTTCTTCGGGATCCCGATGAAAGAGCATAAGATGGGTAGAGCATTCGGGAAAGCTTAAAACAAAATTTTCAAAGAAAATTTTGTTTTGTATATGCAAGGGAAAAATGAATACGTGATTTATGGAATAAGATGAGCATAAATTCCCGCCCCCCTGTATAAACAAAAATCCCTGAAGGATGGTTTTTACAAGTCATGCGAAAAGAAAATTGTGGAGTATAAAGCAAAAAGGTCTTGGATGTTAGAAGTTTTTCAGATACAATGAATAGTATGAACACTTTAATTATCGGCTGTTATTTTGTTGTCGGAATAGGGTTATTCTTGTGGCCATTTTATCAACGTTTCAAAGCTAAAAGGGTTGCATTATCTTGTGTTGGGCATAAGATAGCCGATCGTTATGTGGCGAATATGATCGGCCAAAAAATTTTGAATTTTTTTCATAAAATAAAATGCGAAGCGGATATTGTTTTATTTTTGAATATGGGAAATGAATGTATTAATGTGCTGGTTAAGTTTAGAAGAGGAGAAGGTTTTTTATTAAAAGAGGTTTGCAAAAAGGTGGATACCCTAAAGGCCAAAAAAGTTATAGTTTATCGCCATCATGCGCAAGAAATTTCAGACCCAACACAAAGGGATTTGAGGGATATTGCGACTTTATACAGTCAATTGCCTAATGGGGTAGAATTACTGAGTGCAATAGTTTTATGTAAAGGATTTGCGAAATCAATACTGGAAAATTATCGATATTTAAAAATGATTCAGGGAATTTAAATTTTGTGGAGGAATTATGGACTTAGGCGAATTGAATAAAATGAGCAATAGGGAAATAGTTGAAGGAATTTCCCGTACTGCCGGGACTCCGATTGAAAAAGGATTACAGGCAGAATTGATGAACCGTCAGATAACTGCTATGAATGCGCTAGCTATGTATATTGCAGATCTGAAAAAAGAAGTCGATAACCTTAAAAAAGGCATCTTGTTTTTCTGCAAGCTAAATATTTTTATTATTATAGTTATTGCAACAAGTTCCGGATTTTTGGCGTATTATTTTTTCGCTAAATAGAGGGGGGAGAGATAGTATCATATCCGGCCGGAGTATTTATAAATCCGCTGTAATTTTAAGCGGATTTTTTAATTTAAAAAGTGAAACTAGAAATTTTTTAGTATCAAAAGTTGACATATATCTAAAAATCATTAAACTTATTATTGTGGGTACTCAAAAAGTAAGGGGGATATTATGAAAGACAAATTAAATATAGCCAGCGGAATGGATGAAGATGTGTTTGAGAAATATTTAGAGGAAATGGATAAATTAATAATGAAATATCCCGAGGATCCTAATAAAATTGGCGTTAGTGAAAAAAAGCTGAATGAACTTATTCAGGAGTTGGATAATAACTGGATGGAGTTTCGAAGAAAATGGGAAAATAAATTGGGGAATGTTGAAAAAGTATTAGGGGGCGGGATGGTTAAAAAAGAAAAAGGCGGGCTAAGGCATTTGGTTATTAAGAGTGAGTTTGCCGATAGAAATGTCCTGGATTTAATTGTGGGAAAAGGGTCTCCTGAGAAAGAGAATAAGAAATAAATTTTCTTCTGCGATACTTTTTTATATGTCTGCGGCCTAAAACTGTTTTTTAGGAAAGTTTTTGTAATAAGTAAAGTAGCAAGCCAAAAGGGATAAATAATATCTTTCGCTTGCTACTTTTTATTTTTTTTTATATGCTAAGAATATGCTTATTGAAAAGATTGATAAGATTATTCTGAGAGAAAAACTTTTAAACCGCGATGAACGTTTGTTGGTATGTGTTTCCGGAGGGCCGGATTCTGTTTTTTTGCTTGAGCTGCTTTTTCTGTTGAAGGATAAATATAAACTTGATATTTCCGTGGCGCATGTAAATCATTGTTTGCGCGCTAAAGAATCTGATTGTGATGAGCTTTTTGTGCGGCGTTTATCCCGCAAACATGATCTGCCGTTTTTTAGATGCCGGGCGGTTATCAATCAGATAGCAAAAAAACAGAAAACATCTATTGAAGAAACCGCTCGGATGTTGCGTTATAATTTTTTTTTCAATTTATGTTCTTTGCATAAATTCGATAAAATTGTGCTTGCGCATACTAAGGATGACCAAACGGAAACAATACTTATGCGTATTTTGCGTGGCACCGGTTTAAGCGGATTAGTTGCGATGCAGGCAAAAACCTGTTTAAACGGTTTTACTGTTATTCGTCCTTTGCTTGCGATCGAAAAAAAAGAAATAATAGCCTATCTAAAAAAGCATCGCATTAAATTTCGTCAGGATTCGAGCAATCTTAAAACTGATTTTTTTAGAAATAAAATTCGTTTAAAGATTTTGCCTTTTTTGAAAAAGATTAGCCCGCAGATAGATGTTAACTTGCAGAGATTAGCGGAGCAGGCAAGACAGCTTGATTCTTTTTTGGATGGCGAAGTTAAAAAAAATTATTCAATACTTGTTAGTGAGGGCTATTCGGGAAATTTTGTTTTTGCAAGGGATAAATTTCTTTTATTGATGCCGGCAATGCGTGGTTTGCTGCTGCGCCATATCATTCTTAAACTAGCCGGAGACTTGAGAAATATTGATTGCAAACATATCCAGATTGCTGAAGAATTTATTGCGGATGGGGCTTGCGGGAGTAAGTCCATAGATCTTCCTAAAGGGATAATTATAAAAAAAACAAGAGAATATATCTATTTTCAAAAAGGCCAAAAAAAAGGGCAAACAGTTCCTTCTCCGGATAAATATAAGTTACCTTTAGGGGGCGGAGTTATTATTCCTGAACTAGGTTTTTCTTTTAAGGCGAATATTACAAAAAAAACTTGTTTTGCAGGAAAAAAACCAGCATATATTGAGTATTTTGATTGCGATGAACTGATTTTTCCGCTTATAGTCCGTACGCGCGAATTCGGAGATGTCTTTTGGCCTCTGGGTATGCCTGGCAAAAAAAAGCTCAAGAAGTTCTTTATAGACGAGAAGATTGAA
Organism: Candidatus Omnitrophota bacterium; assembly: GCA_016213925.1. GTDB lineage: Bacteria > Omnitrophota > Gorgyraeia > B26-G9 > B26-G9 > JACQZH01. The sequence goes on from JACQZH010000065.1 coordinate 20,694, forward strand.
GGCCATGAAAAGGGTAGTATTCCTCTAATTGTTTCCGGTGATAACATAGCCTGGGTCGTAGGCAGACGTATTGCTGAGTTTTGTAAGATTACAGGGGAAACTAAGCGTATCCTTAAAATTGAAGCAAAACCCCTAAACCCTAAACCCTAAACAGGATACTCTATTAAAGGTATTAGTTCGCGCGGATTCCGTAATTATTGATTATTGGCGGGTTATCGCGATTTTCTTTTGCGAGAGCTAGGTGTTTAAAATGGGGTTTGCTTTTCCGAAGATAACTGATTAAGCAGATGACAAATTTTCTGTCAACTCGGCCTAGTTTTGCTTCCTGAAGCAGCAGATCCAAAGCAGCTCTTTTTGTAAATGGGCCGCTACGGTAAGGCCGATGGCTTATAAGAGCATCAAAAATATCGCAAGGAATTATTATTTGTGCATAAGTGTTTAAATCTCTTATCCCGCGAGGATACCCGCTGCCATCACCTCTTTCATGGTGCAAAAAAGATGTTTGTGCTATAAACGATTCTGGATCATGAAAATAATAAGCGCTTAGAAGATATTCAAGAAAAGGGTGTTCTTTTATAACGTTAAATTCTTCCTTTGTTAACGGTTCGAATTTTTCTAAAATTTCAAAAGGAAGGCGGGATTTTCCAAGGTCATGAACAAACCCGATTTCAGCAATTTTTTCCGGTGTGAAATCTTTGTTTTGAAAGTCAAAGCACATTTTTACTGAAAGCGCGTTTACGGCTAAAATGTGGTAATAAGTTCTAGGCAGTGTTTTTTTAATCCGGAGTAATTCTTCAAGTATAGCTAAAGGAATTTTAGTGGTTCTTAATATTTTAAGAACTTGCACAGTATTTTGCTCATCAGCAAAAATCATCTTATAATTGTCTGAACTTATTATAAAGGAGATATCGTTTTCTATATTTGTCTCAAATATTGAAATAAGCGGTAAATATTTAGGGAGTTTACTTATAAGTCTTGATATATTAATAGAGGATGCGTCTAAGTATTTGCTGGCTAATGTGTTGCCGGTAATATCAATTATGGGTGAAGCGAAAAACCAATGCGTTTTCATAACATCTCCATAGCTTTTTAAAAGAATTAAGTATAAGGCAAAAAAAATAATTATAGTGAAAAAAATTCTCTTTTTATAAGTGTAGCATATTAAAGCGGTAAATGCAATTTTTCTGTAAGTTCATATTTGCAACTAACTATAAATAAAAGTGATATGATTATAGCTTTTGCTTGACAGTGGATGTTTTTAGTTATATAATCAACTAGTTGCAATCTAAAAAAAGGACAAAAAAATGATAGATGAATTAATAGAGCAAAGGATTAAAAAACTGCAGGAAATTAAGGCGCAGGGGATTTGTGCGTATCCGGCAAAATTTATAAGGACACATTACGCTTCTTTTATAAGAGAAAATTTTAAAGAAAAGGAAAGCGTTTGTTGTGCCGGTAGAATCATGGCTTTACGCTCTCATGGGAAAAGTATTTTCGGTGATATAAAAGATAATACAGGCAGGATGCAGTTTTATATTAAAAAAGATATTATCGGCGAAGATGCGTTTTTGTTGGTTAATAAGCTGGATGTAGGGGATATCATTGGCGTAAGAGGTGAATTATTTATGACTCATACTCAGGAGCCTACAATTCTTGCGAAAGGAGTTGAGTTATTGGCTAAAGGCCTGCGTCCTTTACCGGAAAAATGGCATGGATTGAAAGATGTCGAAGTTAGATACCGTAAAAGATATTTAGATCTTATCGTTAATCCTTCGGTAAAAGATGTTTTTATATTCAGAAGCAAGATTATTAAAGCAATAAGGACCTTTCTGGATGCGCAGAGTTATCTTGAAGTCGAAACTCCGATGATGCATTCTTTAGCTGGTGGCGCCGCGGGCAAACCGTTTAAAACGCATCTTGACGCTCTGGAAATGGATTTGTACTTGCGGGTAGCTCCGGAACTGTATCTAAAAAAGCTTTTAGTCGGAGATATGGAGAAGGTATACGAAATAAACCGCAGTTTTCGCAACGAAGGCCTTTCTACCCGGCATAATCCCGAGTTTACGATGCTTGAGGTTTATACCGCGTTTGCTGACTATAAGGATATGATGGAATTGACGCGTAATATAATCACTTATTGTGCGGATAATGTATTGGGGAAAAGAGAGTTAACTTTTCATGATCAGAAGATTGATTTAAATACTTGGGAGGAGATATCATTTGCTAAACTCATGCGCGAGCGTTTTGATATCGGCCCGGATGATGGCGAAAGCGAATGGCTTGAAAAATTAAAAAAGAAGAACGTTAAAGTGGAGCTTAAAAAAGGTAAAATCAGCCGTACTTTTATTTTAAACCTGATAAGTGATTTGATCGAAATCAATTCGGATCATCCGGTTTTTATTACGGATATTTATACTGAACTTTGTCCTTTGGCAAAGAAGAAGAGAGATAATCCGGCCTTGAGTGAAAGGTTTGAGCTTTTTATTGGGGGAATGGAAGTGGCTAATGCTTATTCAGAGCTGAATGACCCTCTTGAGCAAAGAGAGCGTTTTCTTCAGCAGGCTAAAGAAGAGGATAATGCTAAAATAGATGAAGATTTTATCGAGGCTCTGGAGTTTGGTATGCCGCCTGCCGGCGGATTGGGCATAGGCATTGACCGTTTAGTAATGCTTTTTGCTAATCAGCCGTGTATCAAAGATGTAATACTTTTTCCTCAGCTTAAACCGGAATTAGCTGAAGAGTACGAACAGGAAACGGAAAATAATTGAAAAGATGAAATATGAATTGCTTATAAGCCTTAAATATCTTTTAAGCCGCAGAAAAGAAAAATTTATTTCTTTAATAAGTATAATTTCAATTCTGGGAGTGGCCACTGGTGTTTTTGCCTTAATTATCGTTATCGGTGTTATGAGCGGGTTTGACAATGAACTGCACAGCAGGATTATCGGTACGAGCAGCCATATAGTTGTTGATAAAATTGGAGGTTTGGATGATTTTCAGCAGGTAAATAAAGCTTTGCTCTCATTAGATGAGGTTATCGCGGTAGCTCCTTTTGTAAATACACAGGCATTGTTGTTGAATGATGATGGGATGAGTTCGGTAATGGTCCGCGGAATTGACCCTGCATTGGAAGGAAGAGTTACTTCAATAAAAAATTTCGTCAAAAAAGGGAATTTGAATTTACAAGACAGCAATAACATTATTGTCGGTAATATATTGGCAGAAAGATTATTTTTAAAAGTCGGAGATAAATTAAGGCTTATTTCTTCCGTAAAAAAGCCGGAAAGTGTTTTTACTATTTGCGGTATTTTTTCAAGCGAGATGTATGACTATGATTCGGCAGTAGTATTTGTTTCTTTGGAAAAGGCCAAAGAGCTGGCGCAAAATCCCTTAACGCTTAGCGGAATAAGCGTGAGGATTAAGGATATTTATAAGGCAAACGAGGTGAAAAAGAAAATACAGGAGCTGCTGGGGTTCCCTTATTTTACGCGTACTTGGATGGATTTAAACCGGAATTTATTTAACGCGCTTAAGCTGGAAAAAACAGCGATGTTTATAATCCTGACGTTGATTGTCCTGGTAGCTTCGATGAATATTGCCAGTACTTTGATTATGATGGTTATGGAGAAAATAAAAGATATCGGGATATTAAAAGCGATTGGGGTTACTAATAAGAGTATCCGGGTTATTTTTACTTTTGTCGGGATATTTATCGGTTTAATCGGAACGCTTCTGGGGACTATTGCCGGGCTGATTGCCGCGTATATTCTGAAAACTTATGAGGTTATAAAATTGCCTGCGGATGTCTATTATATAAATAAGCTTCCGGTACAGGTTGAAATTATTGATGTTGCGTGGATTATTGCTGCGGCTTTTTGTATTAGCTTATGCGCGACGATTTATCCGGCTTTGCAGGCTTCAAAATTAAACCCTGTGGAAGCGTTGAGGTATGAATAATGCTTGAAGTAAAACATTTACATAAATTTTATAATAAAGATAAGGCTAAATTGCATGTGTTAAAAGGTGTTAATTTGAATATAGGAAAAGGGGAATTCGTTTCTTTGCTCGGGGCTTCGGGAGCGGGCAAGTCAACGTTGCTGCATATTTTAGGCGGCTTGGATTTACCCTCAAAAGGGGAGGTTCTGCTTAATAACCAAAATATTTATAAAATAAAGGATAAGGACAGGGCTTTTTTAAGAAATAAAAAAATAGGTTTTGTTTTTCAGTTTTATCATCTTTTGTCGGAATTTACCGCTTTGGAGAATATAATGCTGCCGGCGCTTATCGCTGGAGGGAAAAAACAAAAGCTAAAGAAAAAGGCGGAATATCTATTGGAACGTGTCGGTTTGGAAAAAAGGAGCACGCACCGCCCAAGTGAACTTTCCGGAGGAGAACAGCAAAGAGTGGCGATTGTTCGGGCTTTAATCAATGATCCGGAGATTGTGCTTTGCGATGAGCCTACCGGTAACCTTGATTCCAAAACCGGAGAAAAAATTTGCGGGATTTTGAATGAGTTAAATAAAGAATATAATTGCACAATGGTAATCGCGACGCATTCACCCCTGGTAGCGGGGATTTCCTCGCGGATAATACAGATGCGTGACGGGATGTTGGAAAACAGCGCATAGCAGATAGTTGTAAAGTTGTAAAGTTAGAAAGACATGAGGTTATCAAGGCGGAAAAAAATCAGCTTAGCAGCTTATGAGCCAAAAACTATCAATGGAGGCAATATGAGTTTAAAAGTGTATATGGATGGAAAACTGGTTGATAAAGATAAAGCAATGGTTTCAGTGTTTGACCATGGATTTTTATACGGAGATGGGGTTTTTGAAGGGATTAGATCTTATAACTGCTTGGTTTTTAAATTGCGTGAACATATTGAACGTCTCTATGAAAGCGCGCATTCAATTATGATAAAAGTTGAGTTAACGCAGGGGCAGATGGTAAATGCCGTGATAAACACTCTTAAGAAGAATAAGCTTAAAGACGCGTATATCCGCTTGATTGTCAGCAGGGGGGTAGGCGATCTTGGGCTTGATCCGAGAAAATGCAAAAAATCATCGGTAATTATTATTACCGACAAAATAGTTTTATATCCCGAACAGTTATACGAAAACGGGATGAAGATCATTACTGTTCCTACTGTAAGGAATCTTACGGAAGCGCTTAATCCGAAAATAAAATCACTGAATTATTTAAACAATATTATGGCAAAAATAGAAGCGGTTAATAGCGGGTATGAAGAAGCGATTATGCTTAATTCCTTAGGGTATGTTGCAGAGTGCACGGGAGATAACATATTTTTCATAAAAAAAGGGAAATTATATACACCGTCTCAATCTATGGGAATATTGCGCGGGATTACCCGTGATGTTGTGTTGGAATTAGCAAAGAAACAGAAAATATTTGTGAATGAAGAGAGTGTAACACGCCATGAGATATTTAATGCCGATGAAGTTTTTTTAACAGGTACTGCCGCTGAAATAATCCCTGTGGTAAGCGTAGACGGGCGTTTGATTGGCAGCGGAAAGCCGGGAAAAATTACGCATTTGCTAATGAGGGAATTTAAGAAAGTAACGCAGAAAGAAGGAACCAGGTATAAAATATAACGAATAGACGAAACCAAAAGTTAAGAATAAAAAACCAAAAATATTTTGTTTTTGATTGAAAGTTATAGATTTTATTTTTTAAGTTCATATTCTCAACTTTTAAGTTTTGGTTTAAGTAACAGGAGGATAAATATGGTTTGTCAGGTTTGCGGAAAGAAAACAGCAACTGTGCATCTGACAGAAATTATTAATGATCAGATGACAGAATTACATCTTTGTGAAGTTTGCGCAAAAGAAAAAGGTATTGCCGGACTGGGACAGCCTTTTGGTTTGCAAGACCTTCTTGCTGGTTTAGTAGATTTAGGAACGCCGGTTCCCGCAGGCAATAAAAAGACAGTACTGCAATGCTCAAATTGTAAAATGACATATGAGGATTTTCGAAAAAACGGCCGTTTAGGCTGTAGCCAGTGTTATGATACTTTTAAAGAAAGCCTGGAGCCGCTGCTTAAAAAAATTCATGGGGCTTCGCAGCATTTAGGTAAAAGTCCTCTAAGAGAGGGAAAGGAATTTAAGGCGAAAAAAGAATTGCAGGATTTATACCTTAAGCTGCAAAAAGCTATACAAACGGAAGAATTCGAAGAAGCGGCAAAAATAAGAGACCGGATAAAAAAGCTGGAAAAAGAAAATAATTAGTTTTTGAGTGTGGAGGCATGGGAAATGAAGCTTGATGATTTAATGAAACAGACAAGCGGCTGGCTAAAAGGTACAGGGCCGCATTCGGAAATAGTATTTTCAAGCCGGGTGCGTTTAGCGCGCAATCTTGAGAAGGTTATATTTTCAAACTGGGCGAATAAAGATCAGCTTGAACACGCTTTAATGATGATCGAGCCTAAACTCAAGGCGCTTGAACAGATTAAGAATAATGGGTTGTATTTAAAAATGAGCGATGTTTCCAGCATAGACAAACAACTGCTTGTAGAGAGGCACTTAATCAGCCGTGAGCTTGTAGCTAAAGTACAGTCAAAGGCTGTGGTTATCAGTAATGATGAGACGGTTTCGATAATGCTTAATGAAGAAGATCATTTGCGTATTCAGGTACTTTTGCCCGGGTTTGCTTTGGATGATTGCTGGAAAAAGAGTGAGCAGATAGACAGTGTCCTCGAAAAACAGTTGAGCTTCGCTTTTTCAGTTAAATGGGGATATCTTACAGCGTGCCCGACAAATACCGGCACAGGCATAAGGGCTTCGGTAATGCTGCATTTACCGGCATTAGTTCTGACAAAACAAATAAACCGCGTTATTCAGGCGGTTGTTAAGCTGGGGCTGACAGTAAGAGGCTTATTTGGCGAAGGCACAGAAGCTGCCGGAAATTTTTTTCAAATATCAAATCAAGTATCTCTAGGTAGGAGCGAAGATGAAATTATAGACAATATTAAACGTATTATTAATCAAATTATCGAATATGAACATAACGCGCGAAACGCTTTATCAACGAAAAATAAAAGCAGTGTTGATGACCAGGTTTGGCGTTCTTACGGAATATTGAAGAACGCGCATATAATATCCAGTTCCGAAGCGATAGAACTGCTTTCTAATGTACGACTGGGAATTGATATGGGATTGATAAAAGGCTTGACTAGAGAAGTTGTGAATGAGCTTTTTATCCTTACGCAGCCGGCGCATTTGCAGAAACTTGAAAAGAAAACGTTTAATTCTCAACAGCGTGATACAAAACGCGCGGAATTGATTCGCAGTAAGATAACATGATGAAAGTAAAGAGGAGGATGGAATGTTTGATAGATTTACTGAACGGGCAAGAAAGGTAATTCTCTTAGCCAAGGAAGAGGCAAAACGGTTTAATCACGATTATATCGGCACGGAGCATATTCTGCTGGGCTTGATAAAGGAAGGCGAAGGGGTTGCCGCGGCGGTATTGCAGAATTTAGGTCTTAGCCTTGATATGATAAGGCTGGAAGTAGAAAAATTGGTTCAGCCAGGCCCGAGTACGGTTACTTCTGGCGATATTCCCTTTACTCCTAAAGCAAAAAAAGTTATTGAGCTGGCAATGGACGAAGCCAGAAACCTCGGCCATAATTATATCGGCACAGAACACCTATTATTAGGTTTGATCCGGGAGAACGAAGGAGTAGCTTCCCAGGTATTATTAAATCTCGGCTTGGATTTAAATAAAGTGCGCAAAGAAATAATGGAGTTGTTAGGAACAACGACTGCTAATTATGAGACAACAAACGCGCCTTCTTCAGCTCCAGCCGGAAAAAATAAGACTCCGGCATTAGATGCTTTTGGAAGAGACTTGAATAAGCTGGCAAGAGACGGTAAGCTTGATCCGGTTATCGGCAGAGCAACGGAGATAGACCGCGTGATCAGGATATTAAGCCGCAGAACAAAAAATAATCCTGTATTGCTGGGAGAAGCTGGAGTTGGTAAAACCGCTATAGTCGAGGGGCTGGCACAGAAAGTTGTTAGCGGTAATGTTCCAGAAGTGCTTCGCGATAAACGGGTCATTGTACTTGATCTTGCGCTTATGGTTGCCGGTACGAAATACCGCGGCCAGTTTGAGGAACGGATAAAGGCAGTTATGGATGAGATCAAACGTTCTGAAAATGTTATTATTTTTGTTGATGAACTGCATACTCTTGTCGGTGCCGGTGGCGCTGAAGGCGCGATAGATGCTTCAAATATCTTAAAGCCCGCTTTAGCGCGCGGAGAGATTCAATGTATCGGAGCTACTACGATTGATGAATACAGGAAATATATTGAAAAGGATGCTGCTTTGGAGCGCCGGTTCCAGACTATCATGGTTGAACCTCCTTCAATCGCGCAAACAATAGAGATATTAAAAGGGCTGCGCGATAAATACGAAGCGCATCACCGGGTTAAATATAGCGATATTGCATTGGAAGCGGCGGCAAAGTTGTCTGAACGGTATATTAGCGGAAGGTTTCTTCCGGATAAGGCGGTTGATATTATTGATGAAGCTGGTTCGAGGGCAAGGCTCTTGGTAATGACTGCGCCTCCGGATTTAAAGGATATGGAAAATAAGATTGAGAATTTACGTAAGGAAAAAGAGTCAGCTGTAAAGGCGCAGGATTTTGAAAAAGCAGCTTCTTATCGTGACCAGGAAAGGGAATCGCGCGCGCAACTGGATAAAATCCGGCGTAATTGGAAAGAAAGCCGCATGGAAATGAGCGTTGAGGTCAAGGAAGAAGATATCGCTGAAATAATTTCACAATGGACTGGCATTCCGATAGCGCGTCTTGAAGAAAAAGAAAGTGAAAAACTGTTGAAGATGGAAGATGAATTGCATAACCGGGTTATCGGGCAGGATGAAGCGATTACCGCGATTACTCATGCTGTAAGGCGTTCGCGTGCTGGATTAAAAGATCCGAAGCGGCCGATTGGTTCATTTATATTTCTCGGGCCTACCGGGGTAGGAAAAACTTTATTGGGTAAAGCCCTAGCGGAATTTTTGTTTGGAGATATCGATGCGATAATACAAATTGATATGTCTGAATATATGGAAAAGTTTAATGTTTCCCGCCTGGTCGGAGCTCCTCCCGGGTATGTGGGTTACGAGGAAGGCGGGCAATTAACGGAAAAGGTTAGGAGAAAACCTTATTCGGTTATTTTGCTTGATGAAATCGAAAAAGCTCATCCGGATGTTTTTAATTTATTGCTGCAGGTGCTAGAAGAAGGCAGGCTTACTGATAGTTTCGGAAGAAAAGTTGATTTTCGCAATACGGTTTTGATCATGACCAGCAATATCGGCGCTGAACTTTTACGTAAACAGGGATCGGTCGGTTTTAAGCCGCAGGAAGATGAGTTGAATTATAAATCCATGAAAGATAAATTAATGGATGAGGTAAAAAGAGTATTTAAACCGGAATTTTTAAACCGTGTTGATGACTTGATAGTTTTCAGGCCGTTGACTAAAGAAGATCTTTATAAGATTATAGAGATTGAAATAAAAGATGTAACTGAACGGCTAATCGAGCAGGAAGTTCAAATAATGCTTGATCAGGAAGCAAAGGATTTTCTAATTACTAAAGGATTTGACCAGGTTTTCGGCGCTCGTCCGTTAAAACGCACAATCCAGAAATATCTGGAAAATTCTTTGGCCGAGGCAATCCTAGGAGGAAAGGTAGATAGGAAAAAGCCGATAAAAATCAGCGTAGATATAGAAAAAGACAAACTGCTTTTTATAAGTTAGATTTATTCCGAAAGTTGCCTGGCACAGACAGGCAACTTTCTGGATTATGAGCCTGGTTTAATTGTTTATGTATTGAGGAACAATTTTTTGTTATAATAAAAACTAACAAAGGAATTTTAAAACAGTGTTAAAAAATAAAATATTGACATTCACCGAATATGTAGGCGGGGTTACGATGCTGCTTTTTCGTACTCTAGGTTGGCTATTTGTGCCTCCTTTGAAAAGAAAGCAGGTTATTGAGCAGATGAGTAAAGCCGGTGTAGATAGTTTTTCCATTGTGTTTTTAACGGCTTTTTTTGCCGGGATTGTGCTTGCATTTCAAACTGCTTATACGATGAAGCAGATGTCAGCAGAGATTTATATAGCAAGCCTGGTAGGTTTATCGATGACCAGAGAACTGGGGCCGGTATTTACCGCGCTTGTAGTTGCGGCCCGTGTCGGAGCGTCGATAACTGCGGAAGTTGGCACTATGAATGTGACTGAGCAGATAGATGCTTTGGAAACCCTGGCAACTAACCCGATTAAATATCTAGTAGTGCCTAGATTTTTGGCTTTAGTGATAATGCTGCCATTGTTGACTATCTATGCGGATTTTGTCGGAATCTTAGGAGGATTTATTGTTGGTGTTTCAAAATTGCATATTGCTTCACATCTTTATATAAGTAAGACCTTTGATGCTTTAGTATATAAAGATATTTTTACCGGCTTGCTTAAGGCAGTAATTTTCGCGGGGATAATATCAATAGTTGCTTGTTATGAAGGGATGCATACTCGCGGCGGTGCGGAAGGGGTAGGCCGTTCGACAACGCTGTCGGTAGTTATATCATGTATGTTAGTTATTTCAGCAGATTGTTTTTTTACGGCATTGTTTTATTTTATGTTTTAACATCAGGATATAGGGTTAAGGGGAAGAGTGAGTTTATATCCTCTAATCCCTAATCCCTAATCCCTAAATCCAAAGAATATGATAGAAATAAAAGGCTTATGTAAATCATTTAACGGGCAGAAAGTATTGGATGGCCTTGACCTTTGCGTGAAAAAAGGAGAGACTGTCGTGATCATTGGGCGTTCCGGATGCGGAAAAAGTGTTTTATTAAAGCATATTATTGGCATTTTAAATCCTGATGCCGGAGAAATATTAGTTGACGATCAGAAAATGGCAAAATTAAAAGGTAAAGATTTCTTAAAGCTGCGCATGAAATTCGGAATGTTGTTCCAGGGGGCAGCGCTTTTTGATTCACTTGATGTTTATGAAAATGTAGGCTTTGCTTTGATTGAGCACACAAATTTATCGAAAGAGGAAATCCGACTTCGTGTTCACCAATCATTAGCTAGTGTTGATTTAGTGGATATAGAGGCTAAAAAACCGGCTGAACTAAGCGGCGGTATGAAAAAAAGAGTTGGTTTAGCAAGAGCTATTTGCAATAATCCGGAGATTATTTTATATGATGAACCGACAACAGGGCTTGACCCAATTATGGCGGATATGATAAACGACTTGATCATTAGGCTGCATCGTCAGCTAAAAGTAACTTCTATTGTGGTTAGGCATGATATGATATCGGCATATAAGATTGGCACAAGAATTGCGATGCTTTATGACGGAAAAATTATTGCGCAAGGAACGCCGGATGAAATAAAGAATACGACGGATCCGGTTGTAAGACAATTTATTACCGGAGCAGCGCATGGGCCGATAACCGATAACCGGAACAATGGATATAATTCCAAAATTTGCCCGCCAGACAGGCAAATTTTAGGATAATTTGGCGGTAAAATCATGAAAAATATTTTTTATCAAATATTTAAACTATGCCAAACTGCTAGTTTGGGAAATGGGGGAAGATGATGAAAGGTATCAGCCTTGAATTTAAAGTTGGTTTTTTTGTTATTATCGCGATAGCGATCCTGTCAATGATAGTTTTTCAGATCGGCGGTTTTAATATTTTTAACGCGAATATGTATAAGCTTAATGTTATTTTTGATTTTGTTAACGGTATTGCCAAGGACGCGCCTGTGCATGTTGCCGGAGTAGATGTCGGAAAAGTTGAGGATGTTGAAATATTCTATAATTCACAGGAGAAAAAAACACAGGTGCGATTGCATTTGATGCTTAAAAACGATGTGCGTATCCCTAAAGATTCTGTAGCGTTTATTAATTCTCTGGGGATATTGGGAGAAAAATATGTGGAAATTGTTCCGGGAGAAGACCAGCAGCAGTTCCTGGATAACGGAGATTTTATTATAGGGAATAATCCTGTGCAATTGGAAAAACTTACCGAATCTTTGGTGGATATAGTGGGAGACCAGACAGTAAGGGATTCTTTAAGAGAGAGTTTTTATAATGTTAGAATCGCTACCGAGAATCTGCGCGAGACGAGTGAATTGCTTAATGATACGGTTGCTGCAGTTAAAAATGGGCAAGGAACGTTGGGTAAGCTGATAAATGATGATTCTATATATCAAAATACAGATAAGATGATTGTGAATATAAATGAAAAATTGGATAAGACAATTACTGATTTAAATGTTTCTCTTAATGACCTGGTTGCGGATTTAAAAATACATCCCTGGAAGATTTTCCAAAAAGCGCCAAGGGAGAGTAAAACCAGCAGTAAAGAAAAAAAAGATTCCAAGGCTGGAAGCTTTTCTAATAAGCAATGAAGACAAAATCGGTTTTTATTTGTCAGGAATGCGGGTACAATAGCGCAAAATGGATAGGCCGTTGCCCTGAATGCCAGAGCTGGGATTCTCTTGTCGAAGAGATAAAGCGCGAAAGCAACGTAAAAGGGCGCGGTTTTTTACTCGAGATTGCTTCTAAACCCCAAAAACTCGCCGAAATCAGTATGTCCGGTGAGTTACGTATTAAAACTAATATTAGTGAACTTGATCATGTTCTTGGAGGGGGAATAGTTAAGGGTTCTGTCCTGCTTTTCGGCGGAGCTCCAGGTATAGGTAAGTCAACGCTGCTTTTACAGGCCTGCACGGCTTTGTCAAAGCAAAGGAAAAAAGTTTTATATATCAGTGCGGAAGAATCAGCGCAGCAGACTAAAATGCGGGCTGAACGATTAGGCAACATCAGCGATGATTTTTATATTGTATGCGAGACTAATCTTGATATTATTCTTAAGCATATTAATGAAATTGCTCCAGAATTTATAGTTGCTGACTCAGTGCAAGTGCTTTATCTTGAAGACATAAGCAGTGCCGCCGGTAGCGTTAGTCAGGTCAGGGAATGTGCTTCCCGGCTTACAATTTTGGCAAAGAACCGGGGAATTTCAGTTTTTTTAGTAGGGCATGTTACTAAAGAAGGCTCTTTGGCAGGGCCTCGGGTGCTTGAACATCTTGTTGATACGGTATTATATTTTGAAGGTGAAACACAGACAAATTTTCGGATATTAAGAGCGGTTAAGAACAGGTTTGGGTCAACTAATGAGATTGGGATTTTCGAGATGACCTCGTGCGGATTAAAGCAGGTGGAAAATCCGTCACAGATGTTTTTGACAGAACGCCCGCAAAAAACTGCCGGTTCGAGTGTTACCGCAACAATGGAAGGTACACGTCCGTTATTGGTAGAAATTCAGGCATTGGTAAGCCCGACCAGCTTTGGCTTACCCAGGCGCAGGACAACGGGTGTTGATTTTAACCGGACTGCTTTATTGACTGCGGTTCTTGAAAAACGGGCCCATTATGCTTTGGCAACACAGGATATTTTTCTTAATGTTGCCGGAGGAGTTAAAATTGTTGAACCAGCAGCTGATTTGGCCGCGGTTGCGGCAATTGCCTCTAGTTTTAAAGAAGTATGTATTTCGGAGAAAGATGTGATTTTTGGAGAAGTGGGATTAGGCGGTGAAATCCGCGCGGTCAGCCATGCTGAACTGAGAATAAGGGAAGCGAAAAAAATGGGGTTTACCCGGATCATACTGCCTAAGAATAACCTGAGAATTTTAGAGAAGAACTCAAAAATTAAGGAGGTGGCGCTTATAGGAGTAGAAAGTGTATGCCAAGCACTGGAAGTAATCTTTGGGTAAAGTGCTAAATTAAATACGCTGCACTGATGAAATTAATGACTGCATAGGATTATATTGTTTTTTTTGGATTCTGCATTAAGGCAATTTTGTCTTGAGCGGAAAGTCAGTGTAACGGAATTGCCTGAAAGTAAATGAAAAAGAACAGGCAGATAGGCTATGCAGTCTTTGTTTGCTGAATTTCCGCGAACAAATATCTTTTATTATTTAAAGGAAGGTAGAAAAACAATGACTATATTTTTTGTGCGATCTTTTTTTACGCTTATTAGTATTCTTGTAGGTTACCAGATTGGGGCATTGTTGGGCTCGCCGACTTCACACACCGAAATAGTGGGGATGGGAATCGGATTCGGTGTAAGTGCGGGTATTATTTTTGTTGAACGGGGTTTAAGGCGTATTTCAGTACGCGGCCTTTCAAGCGCGGTTTTTGGCTTGATTTTTGGCCTTTTAGCGGCGAAATTACTTACCGAAGCGGTAATGCTTTTACCGGTTGATGAGGTTACCGCGCGCACAATGCGTGTTGTTTTTACTTTAATTTTATGCTATCTGGGTATGATTGTCGCGATTCGCGGCAGGGATGAATTTAACTTGATAATTCCTTATGTTAAATTTACCCGTCATGACCAGGTGCAGCAGAATATTGTTTTAGATACTAGTGTTATTATCGACGGCAGGATTATTGATTTATGCCAGACTAAGTTTATCGAAGGCCGTTTGGTTATTCCGCGTTTTGTATTAAAGGAGTTGCAGCAGATAGCGGATTCTTCCGATGTCTTAAAACGTAATCGCGGCAGAAGAGGGCTGGATATCTTAAATAAGATCCAAAAACTTGAACGTGTTGCCGTGAAAATTCATGATGAGGATTTTCCTGAAATTACTGATGTTGACGCGAAGTTGGTTAAAATGGCAAAGGTGCTTGACGGAAAAGTATTTACCAATGATTTTAATTTGAATAAAGTTGCTGAACTTGAAGGAGTTACGGTTTTAAATATAAATGAACTGTCTAATGCCTTAAAACCTGTGGTTTTGCCGGGAGAGCTGCTTGAGATTAAAATAGTTAAAGAAGGCAAAGAATATAACCAGGGAGTTGCTTATTTAGATGATGGGACCATGGTAGTTGTTGAGGAAGCGCGTAAACTTATCGGACAGATTCTGGTTGTTGTCGTGACAAGTGTGCTGCAGACGTCAGCCGGAAGAATGATATTCGGCAAACTTAATGACGATAACAAAGCCAAAAAAACGTAAATAAACTTTTATTTTTATAATGAAAAATATTATTGCGATAGTTCCTGCAGCCGGGGTAGGCAAGCGTTTAGGCTTAAAACAGGCAAAACCATATCTGTTGATTGATGGAAAGCCTCTTTTGATATATTGCCTTGAAGTATTGGAAAATTCTAACAGGATTAAAAAGATTATATTGGTTACCGAAAAAAATAATTTAGCAAAGGCCGCTAGGATAGTTAGGCGCTTTGGGATCGGAAAAGTCAGCGCAATCGTAGCCGGCGGTAAGACGCGCAGTGAATCTGTTAGAAACGGGCTTAAAGCTATTAATGAGAATGCTGATTTCGTGATTATCCATGATGGAGCGCGGCCGTTTATCAATAAGAAGCTTATTGACCGCTGTATAGATGCGGTATGTAAATACAAAGCAGTTACCTGTGCTGTCAGCTGTACTTCGACGATTAAGGCCGCAGATCAGAACTTAAACGTGATAGAGACGCTTGACCGTAATAAATTATGGCAGGTTCAGACGCCGCAGGCTTTTTCGTTTAGCCTTATAAAAGCAGCTTTTAATCAAAATAAAAAAAGAAAGATGGAATTTTTTGACGATGCTTCTCTTGTTGAAAGCATGGGGCAGCATGTTAAGATAGTAAAAGGCCTTTATAATAATATAAAAATTACGACAAAAGAAGATCTTTTGCTGGCAAAAGCGATATTAAGAGCAGGGAATAGGGGATAGGGAATGGGGAATAGGGGATAGGGAGTAGGGTAAAACACTAAACACTAAACTATAAGGGAACTTAGATGTCAAAAATACAAAACAGAAAATAAAATATAAAATTATAATTTATTTGGGTTTTTAATTTAGTTTTTGGTCTTATTTAGGATTTAGTATTTGGGGTTTAGAGTTTGTTGGACTATAACAGGTTAAGATAAGGAAGAGTATGATCCGGATTGGTATCGGTTATGATATCCATCAACTGGTGAAAGGAAGAAAGCTGATTATTGGAGGGATAGAAATCCCTTTTGAATACGGGCTGCTTGGCCATTCTGATGCTGATGTTCTTTTGCATGCAATCAGTGATAGCCTCTTGGGTGCTGCGTCTCTGGGAGATATCGGCGACCATTTTCCGGACATAGATATAAAGTTTAAAGATGCCAACAGTATTGATTTGCTTAAAAAAACTTATGATATGGTTAAAAAAAAAGGATATAAAATAAATAATATAGATTGTATTATTTATTCCCAAGTTGTAAAAATCGGGCCGCTAAAATCAAAAATGAAAAAGTTAATTGCCGAAAGTTTGGAGATTGGCCCGGATTTGGTGAATATCAAGGCTAAGACAATGGAAAACCTTGATGCGGTTGGCCAGGGTAAAGCGATTGCGGCTTCTAGTATCGCGTTGCTTGAAGATAAAGTAGAATAGTTAAGTAACTTAAGGCGGTGAAAAGTGGAGATTTTATTAGGTATATTTTTAGCTTTAATTTTGATTTTTGTATTGGTGGCAGTTGTTTTTAAAGAAGAAGTACGTTCTACTAAAGAGCGCGATCCTGCCGCCACGAATACGATCGAGATCCTGCTTACTTATGCCGGTGTACATGCTTTGATTTTTCACCGTGTGGCTAGTTTTTTTTGGAAATTGAAAATACCTTTTTTCCCGCGCTGGCTTTCTCAGTTTAACCGCTGGCTTACTGGTATAGAAATACATCCGGCGGCTAAAATAGGCAAAGGATTGTTTATTGACCATGGCATGGGTGTTGTTATCGGTGAAACTACGGTTATCGGAGATGATGTTACGTTATATCAAGGTGTTACTCTCGGGGGAACCGGAAAAGAAAAAGGGAAGAGGCATCCCAATATAGGTAATAATGTGGTTATTGGCGCCGGAGCTAAGATCCTAGGGAACATTACTATTGGAAATAATTCTTATGTCGGGGCCAATGCCGTAGTCATAAAAGATGTTCCGGATAATTCTACGGTAGTCGGCGTTCCCGGGCGCGTGACAAAACAAGATGGGAAAAAGATCGAAACTATGCTTGATCATGTGCATGTTTTTGATCCGATCATGCAAAGAATAGAGGAATTACAGAAGAAGATTGAAGAACTAGAAAAAAACAAAAACTCTAAACACTAAACCCTAAACTCTAAATAAATTTAAAACTCAAATAATTAAAACCTGAAAATATTCACGAAATGATTTTGGATTTTATTAGGATTTAGGATTTAGAGTTTAGGATTTCAAATGTTATGTCTATAAAAATACACAATTCGCTTACTGATAAAAAAGAAGAATTCAAACCGCTAAATCCGCAATGTGTGGGCATGTACGTCTGCGGGCCGACAGTATATGATGTCAGCCATATTGGCCATTTAAGGGCTGCTTATGTTTTTGATTTTATCAGGCGTTATTTGGAGTATCGCGGATATAATGTTAAATTTGTCCGCAATATTACTGATGTAGACGATAAAATAATAAACCGCGCCAGCGAAGAAATAGCAAAGTCTGCTGATAAAAGTGCTGACCTAAAACAAAAGGCAAAAGAAGTTGCCGAATATTATACTAGGTCTTATGAGCAAGATATGCGGACGTTCGGTATAAAAGAGCCGGATATCCAACCGAAGGCAACCGAACATATTCAGGATATGATTGTTATGATTAAAAACTTGATTGAAAAAGGGTTTGCCTATGAGGCCAAGGGCGATGTTTATTTTTCTGTGCGTAAATTTTCCGAAAATGGTAAATACGGTAAGCTTTCACGCCAAAGCATTGACCAGATGATGGAAGGTGTTCGCATGCAAAAAGGCACAGATAAAAAAGATCCGCTGGATTTCGCTTTATGGAAAAGTGCTAAGGAAAATGAGCCTAGCTGGGACAGCCCGTGGGGAAAGGGCAGGCCTGGCTGGCATATTGAATGCTCGGTAATGAGCACAAAATATTTAAAAAGTTCTTTTGATATACACGGTGGTGGTCGTGACCTGATATTTCCGCATCATGAAAATGAAATTGCCCAGGCAGAGGCTGCTACGGGAAAAGAGTTTGCCAGATATTGGATACATAATGGCTTGCTGACGGTAGACAAGGAGAAGATGGCGAAATCTCTGGGCAATTATATTACTTTAGAGGATTTTTTAAAAAAATATAAGGACGCTGATTTATTAAAACTGGTTTTCTTAAGTGCGCATTACTCAAGCCCGGTTGATTTTAGTGAAGCGAAAGTTTTAGAAGCAAAAAAACAAAAAAAAGTATTTTATGATTTTTTTGACAAAGTAAACCTTCGCGTAGAGCATGATAGCAATGCTGTAGCAGGATTTGAAAAGGATAAAGATAAAATAGACGCCATTTACCTTGAATTTCAAAAAGCAATGGATGATGATTTTAATACTGCCAGGGCATTGGCTTACATGTTTGAGATGGTTGATCTAGGCGCAAAACTTTTTTCTGCAGGTAAAAAAGAAGCGCTTAACTATGCTAAAGATAGAATAAATGAATTTTTTGAAGTGTTCGGATTGAAAACAAAAGGAAATGACGTTGTCCCTGAGGAAGTTGCAAAATTGCTAAGAGAAAGATACCAAGCAAGAAAAGAAAAGAATTTTGAAAAAGCTGATGCTTTGCGAAAAAAGATAGAAGATAATTTCCTATATACTGTAGCTGATAGCGGTAACGCGACTTCTTTGATATTTACTAAACTCCCTGAAGAGTAACCTTATGCGATAATGAGTATATTTAAATAGTTTTTAAAGAAAGTTGATACTTCTTGACACTAAAAATTAAAAGTGTTATACTTTTTTTGTCATTTAGAAATGTATTAAATAGATAGCCTTAAAAAGATTTTAGTTATTTGCTTTATGAAATTAATTAAACCTTTATTTTAAAAAGTGTTTTTAAAAGAATTAAAGGAGGCAAGATGAAAGGCGCATTATTTAAAGATCAGATTTTGTCTGACAGGGAACGCAAGAATCTTGATATTCTGGAAGTTGTTAGAAGATATGGGCCTGTGACAAGAACAGCGATTTCCCGCATTACCAAATATAATATTGTTACTGTATCTAATTATGTAAATAACTATATAAAAAAGGATCTAGTAGTCGAAAAAGGGTTAGATATATCTAGCGGAGGAAGAAAGCCTACCCTGGTTGAGCTTAACTCAAGAAACTGTTTTGTCATCGGGATTGATATCGGGCCGGAAAATATAATTGCAGTTCTTACGGATCTTTCTCTAAATATGATTGCTAAGGTAAAGAAAGTTCGTCCTAGAGAGACGATGGAAGAAGTTATAAGTAAGTCTATTGAGTTAATTTATGATCTTATTGAAAAGTCGCAGATTGAGGCAAAAAAAATCCGCGGCTTAGGAATTGGTATTTCCGGTATAATAGATTCAAAAGCAGGTACGGTCAGGGATACCGACCCGGTTAGGGGAAAGACAGCGGCAAGTTATATTTCGATTAAAAATCTGATTGAAAGAGAATTTGGAATTCCGACTTTTGTCGGCAATGATGCTACTGTAGCTGCTTTTGGAGAGAAAAGAATAGGCCTTGATGCTGAAATAGAAAATGTTCTGTATATGTTTTCAGATGTTGGCTGCGGTATTATAATTAAAGGGGAAATTTATGCCGGCGCCGGAGGAAGTGCAGGTGAAGTTCAGCTTAATATGTCCAGGGGGGAAGATGAACTGACAAAAGGTTTGGGGTTATTTCGGCCTGGCAGCGTGAATTTAGGCATAGTTGAATCTGGAATTGAAGCGATTAAAGCAAATAAAGATACTAAGATAAAAGAGCTTGCAGAAGGAAGGCTGGAAAATGTGACAGCTGAAATTGTTATAGAAGCAGCCAGGCAAAATGACCCGGTAGCAGTTGAAATCCTGGAAAAAGCTGGATTAAATCTCGGGGTACGCATTGCATATCTTATCAATCTTTTTAATCCTGAGATTGTTATTCTTGGTGGCGGAATGGAAAGGGCTGGAGATTTGATATTAGAGCCGACTAAAAGAATGGTTAGAAGGCTTGCTTTTGAAGAGCCAGCCAGCATGGTTCGTATAATCCCTTCAAGATTAGGAGATAATGCAGTTTCTTTAGGTGCGTCCAGTTTAGTGATTAGGGAAATATTTATACATGCGTAGCTTTAAAAAAGCTGCAAGCTGAAGGTTTTAAGCTTTTAGTTTTAGCTTGTGGCTTGAGGCATGAAGCCTGTAACTTTCATAATTTACAATTAGTGGAGGGATGCTAACTATGGAGCAAAATAATAAATTTCTGACTATTTCGGTGGTAATTTTTAAAGTTTTTGCCTGGGTTTCAACGGTGTTTTTTCTGATTATAGCCATTGCAGTACTTTTAGGGGCAGGAGGCCCAGATACTCCGCGCGTAGCAAGCTTAATTTTTATCCTAGGCGGCGCCATGTATTTTCTAGTTCTTTTTAGCATAGCGGAAGCTTTTAGGGTTCTAATTAATCTTAGTGAAAAAGTTGAAAAGATTTCAGCTCTTTTGAGTGGAAAAAGTTCATGATATTGTTCAATTTTTTTTAAAAATCTTACCTAATATTGACAAATTTTTGATTAGAGGGTATACTTAAACAGGTTTAAAAAGATTAAAGTTTTTAAAATGATTTAAAATTATAACCGAAAAGGCAAACTCGTTGAAAAGCGAGGACTCCTGAATTATAAAGAATTCAGGGCGTTTTTAAGCAAAGATGGCCGAGCTGCCGAAAATTATTTATGCGGTTCGGTTATTTTTTTTTGGGAACGAGGAAAATTAAGTTATGATTAAAAAAGCAAAGAAGGGAAAATATTTAATATTGAAGGTCATCGCGGTATTGGTGATCCAAGTCCTTCTTTTAACACAAGCTGAATTTGCCTTGGCAGTATTGAGTAATGATGTTCAAGCGTATGAAGAAGCAAGCCTTAAATTTCAGCGTATGACAGATAGACGCACAAGCCTTATCAGCGGTATTTCAGGAACCTGCAACATTAACATAAACATAGCAATTATAAACAGCGGATTTGCGGAAAAAACTTTAGGGAAAATACGCGTATTTTCCAGGATGTTTTTAAATGTTTTTATAATGCCCGATGTAAAATTTACAATTGGTTTTAGTTTTGATAGGGAATTAGGAAGAGCTGGAGAAATAGTTAGAATAGCTGTAAGAGGAAGAGCTAAAGAATCAAGAGCTCCTCCAATAATAAATGGAAATATTGAAGAAGAATTGACAAACCGAACTGTTTGAATTAAATAGTTCGGTTTTTTTATTATTTAATTTTTTTTAAAACAGGAGGCTTATCATGAGCGAATTGACAAATAAATTATGGTTTAAGCTGGTAGCGCTTATTGTGCTTGAGGCGTTTTTTTTAACCATAGCTGATATTTCCTGGGCAGGGAATTACCGGGAAAATCGAGGCAGCCAGCAAATGGCAATGGATTCGCAAAAGCAAAAGGATGAGCGTGATAAGCTTTCAAAAGATGCCTTAAATAACCAGATTGTTATGACGCAGCCGGCAATGCCATATATGGGATTCGGACAGATAACCCCTAAAAACGGCGCGCAGGATATTTCACTAATTGATACAACAATAAACGGCTTGTCAATAGCCGGAAATGACTTGCCTGAAATTTTCCGTGTTTTGAAGAATTCAGGCTGCGCTGTAAGCGAGGCGGGATTTGCCGCGGTTCGCCAGGGCTTTGACAAGAAAGAAATATACCATGCCATGATTAAGGCAGGATATGACAAAGAGGAAGTAAAAACGCTTTTAGGCAGCTTATTAAAAGCGGAAGAGGAAAAGAAACAGCGGGAAGAAGCGCAGCAAGAGGAAAAGACAGGGCCTCCTGAATTAGGAGAAGCAACAGAAGAAGAAAAAGCGGCAGCAGAAGCGATATTAAGTAAAGAAAAAGAAGCAGCGGTATTTGAGATCCCCAAAGTAACAGATATGCCGGTTGAGAAAGAGCCCTCCAAAGTAGTGGAAAGAACCATAAGAGAAGACGCCCTTCTAAGACAGACCGTAGAATTCGTAAGGCTGATGATCAATGAAGGAAAACGCGGATCAGAGCTGGTGAATTTTCTTAAAAAATCCGGGCTTACCGAAGAACGTATAGTTTCCGCGTTAGCCCAGCTGGGATTTAGCTTAAAAGATATTGTAGATATATTCAGGCAGGCGAATATAAGCTGCAGTGAAATAGTTCAAGCATTGCAGAACGCGCTGGTTAATTACAGTGAAAAGGAAATATACAACGCGCTATTAAAATGCGGTTTTTCCGACGCGGAAATTATCAAAGCGTTTAAAGGCGCGGGGATGAACGCGGAGGATATATTAAAGCTTACTACAGAGCTTGGCAGGAATATGATTGAGGTGGCCAAGGCAATGATATCTGCGGGATTTAGTAATGGACAGATTGCCAGAGCCTATGTATTAAAGGCAATGAAATGGACATGGGACCAGACAGTTAACATGATCAACTGCGCGGTAAAGGCATTTGATGCGTTTCTTACTAATATAGGAAGGAAATTTTCCTCAAAAGAAGACCTTGCCAACGCCTTAATAATTGATGATATTTTGGCGACCGGAGAGGTTCAGATCCAGAATAAAGACGTAATGACCTCAATGGCGGCGATAAGAAATGTTGCCAAACAATACGGAGTTGACCTGGAAGGGTATAAGCTTACTTTGGAAAGCCTTTTGGAGCTTAGCGGTATGGCGATTGTGCATATTGACGGAGACCATTGGGTGAGTTTAGTAAGTATCGACGGTGAAAGCGTTACAATTATTGACAACGGAGAAAAGAAAACTATTTCGCTGAATGAATTTAAGATCCGCTGGGACGGCAATGCCTTGGCAATTAATCAGCAGGAAATTAAGGAAGATAAATTAAATGATCTTCAGATGCGTGAGATCCGCGGAGGAAGAGGCGGAATTTTAGGGTTCTTTGAAAAAGTTGTTAAAGGTATTGTCAATTCAATAAAAACTCTGGTAACCGGACTATATAATGCCATTAAAGGCTCTTTACAAATGGCGATAGGATTGATGACCTTTAACTGGGACATGGTTAAGCAAGGTTTTTGGACATCAACCATGGGAACTATGCAGATACTTTGCGCTCCGACTGTTGCGCTTTATTCCATATTGCCTGAAAACGTAGCGCGTATTGTTGGCCAGGTTATGAAGGTTATATGCGTTGCGGTATGTACGATTATCGGAGGTATTATCGGAACAATTTGCGGCGGTCAGACACAGCTTGGGATGGCGATCGGTGCTTTTGTCGGTACGATCATCGGATATTGTTTTGATTATGATATGGTCATGGCCTGCCAGAACAGTGATATGGAATCATTTAAGGTTCAATTTAAAAGAATGATAATAGAGGCAGTTATCAATGCTGTGGTTGCTTTTTGTATGTCTTATGCCGGCGGCGCTAGTTCGATACAAAGCGGAGTCGGAGGGGCTACAACTGTAGGCCAGGGGATTACAAATTATGCTGCCAGCGCAGCGGGTTCAGGTATAGCGGGGGCGGCAGCCGGATCAACAACAGCTTCAACATTAACTACTACAGCAACAGCAACAGCAGCTGCGCAGGTTGCGACTAATATTACAGTAAGCCAGGCATTAACTGTAATAATTGTTAATGCCGCGGTAAGTGCGATTAAACAGACACTTGTAGCTTATGTAATAACTTATTGTTTAAACGCAGCTGGAGTAACTAATCCATATCTTCGCGCGGTTATACTTGGAGCTGCTGGCGCGTGGGCAGGAAGCGGTGCCGGAACTATCAGTGCGACTTCAGGCGGTGGTTATGAGTTTGCCAAGGTAATGTCGCAAGAGATTGTAAAAGAAATGGTGGTCGGAGCATTAACACAAGTTACAGTAGAAGCTATAAAGCAAGCAGGATATAAGGCAGGCTGGGATCCTTTAGTTGTTGAGTGCGTTTCTCTTGCTGCCGGTACAATAGTTAATGCCGGCGCTGGAGCAGCTATGGGCCTTAATTATTCTGTTGGCCAGGGTAAAGAAGGATATAACAATTCCATGGGCTCAAATTTCGGCACTTTGTTCATGAATAATTTAAGCAGCGCTCTTGGAGGCCTTGCAGGATCAATAGCATCTAGTGTTGTTGTAAGAATAGGTAAAGAAAACGGGTGGGACCCGATCCTTATCAGCACGCTTAGCGCTATCGCGAAAGATTTGGCAGGGTCTATGGTAGGTGCTGCTGTGTCCGATAAGAAAAGCTTTACATGGGGTGATGTTGGAATGGCGATGATGAGCGGCTTAAATGCCGCGGCAATCGGCGGATACGAAAATTTGCTTATAAGGGAATTTGGCTATTCAGAGGCAGATGCTAAGGAAGCTGTATATATTACTTCTATGGTATATAATCTGGCTTCCACGGGACCGCGTCCAGATGGTAGTAACGGAATAACTCTAGATCAAATAATAAATTCAGGTCTGGGCAGTGTGGGTTTTAATTCCGGTTATACAGGAACAGCTTTCAGCAGGACAGATTATCTAAATACATTAAGCGATGAATTAGATTCAATGGAATACATGATGTTCGGCCAGGAAGATATTTACTGGAAAGGAGAAACAGCATATAACAAAAAGGATGATTCAGTTAATGTGTACTGGACGCGTAATTATAATAGAGCGAAATATGATTCGGAAATGAAAGTAAAACACCCGGAGCTTTATGCAAGCGGTTCTTCAAGCGAAAGCGGTGATAAGAAAAATGTGGGTTTTGGAACAGCCTGGGCAACTACTATTTCAAACAGGCAAACAAGCTATTACACGACTCAATCGCTTAGTAACATGAACCAGGGAACTGCTTCCGGGCTTGTAGCGATCAGTGATTATATGGTTAATAGAAATACGGCAACAACAGGGATTGCCGCGGTCAACGGCACTCGTTATATAGATTTAGTCGCAGTACAGAGATATGAGCTTAATATTGATGATGTAAAAGCTA